>DATEDE010000050.1:0-4638 GCA_035286545.1 Actinomycetota bacterium
GAGCTCCTCGAGATGTGGAGCAAGGCGGAGCCGGTTGAGCTCGCCGATCCGCAGGCCTCAACTTCAGAAGGCGCGGAGGGACGACCCAAGCAGCGTTCAAAGCCCTCAGGCGGGTCCTCGCCCAGCAAGACTCCGCGCTCGAGCGGCTGAGGAGACGTTGCACCTACCCGGCGCAAGGCCGTAACCCGAGCGGGCCGGCGCGAGCCCTACTCCGGCTCGCGCCTGTCGGCCTCTCGCCCGACCACGAACCAGATCGCGTGGACGTCGTCGCCAAGTCAGGCTTCAAGCTCCCGAGCATCTGACCGGCCCGGACCTGACTCGGGGGGGTTGCGTTAGGGTGAGCCCTACAGTCTCGAACATCCGAGGAGGCCACTGCCATGCCCGAGCCGTTCAAGGGGACAGTCAACATCGACATACGGGACTCGGTTCCGGACTGGACGCCGTACCTGCAGCCCAAGGCACCCCCGGGCTCGCCCAACGTCCTGATGATCGTCTGGGACGACGTCGGCTACGGCGCGATGGATGTCTACGGTGGCCCGATCGAGACCCCGACGATGCGGCGGATCGCTGACCGCGGCCTCCGCTACTCCAACTTCCACACGACCGCGCTCTGCTCCCCCACCCGCTCTTGCCTGGTGACGGGACGTAACGCGACCAGCAACAACATGGCGTGCATCACGGAGGGAGCGGCGGGCTTCCCCGGCTTCTCGGCGCGGATCCCGTTCGAGAACGGGACGATCGCCGAGGTGCTGAACGAGCGCGGTTGGAATACCTACGCGATCGGCAAGTGGCACCTCACGCCGGGCGACGAGATCGACGCGTCGGCGTGGAAGGGGCGCTGGCCGCTCGGCCGCGGCTTCGAGCGCTTCTACGGCTTCCACGGGGGCGAGACGAACCAGTGGTACCCGGACCTGCTGGAGGACAACCACGCCGTGGAGGCCCCCGCTTCCCCGGAGGAGGGCTACCACCTCTCGGCCGACCTCGCCGAGACCGCGATCCGCTACGTGCGCGACGCGAAGGCAGTGGCGCCCGACAAGCCGTGGTTCATGTACTTCTGCCCGGGCGCCGCCCATGCGCCGCACCACGTGTTCAAGGAGTGGGCAGACAGGTACCAGGGCAAGTTCGACCAGGGCTACGAGGCGATCCGCTCGGAGATCCTCGCGAAGCAGAAGGAGATGGGGCTGCTGCCTCAGGACGTCGAGCTCTCGCCGATCAACCCGCACGGCGAGCCGCACGGGATCACGGGTCCCGACGGCCAGCCCTGGCCGATGTTGGACTTCGTCCGGCCCTGGGACTCGCTCACGAAGGACGAGCAGCGGCTGTTCGCCCGCATGGCCGAGGTCTACGCCGGCTTCGCCTCCTACACCGACGAGCAGATCGGCCGGTTCATCGACTATCTCGAGGAATCGGGGCAGCTCGAAGACACGATCATCATGGTCGTCTCGGACAACGGCTCCAGCGGCGAGGGCGGCCCGAACGGCTCGTTCAACGAGAACAAGTTCTTCAACGGCATCCCGGACTCGGTGCAGGAGAACCTCGCGCGGATCGACGACCTCGGCAGTCCGAGTTCGTACAACCACTACAACACGGGGTGGGCGTGGGCGTTCGACACGCCGTTCCCCTACTGGAAGCGGTTCGCCGGATACGAGGGCGGGACCGCGGACATGTGCCTCGTGTCCTGGCCCAAGGGGATCGCTGCCCACGGCGAGGTGCGCAGCCAGTACGTACACGCGGTCGACCTCGTCCCCACGCTGTACGAGTTGCTCGGGATCGACCCTCCCGCGGTGCTCAAGGGCTACACGCAGAGCCCGATCGAGGGCGAGAGCTTCGCGCCCTCGATCACCGACCCCGCCGCGCCGGAGAAGCGGACGCAGTTCTATTCGATGCTCGGGATGCGGGCGATCTACCACGACGGCTGGCTGGCGAACACGTTGCACCCGCCGATCTCGGGATGGGGGAACTTCGACAAGGACGAGTGGGAGCTGTACCACCTGAGCGAAGACCGGGCGCAGACGCGCAACGTCGCGGCCGAGCACCCCGAGCTGGTCGAGGACCTCAAGGGGCTGTGGTTCTACTACGCCGGGGTCTACAAGGGCCTGCCGCTGGACGACCGGACGGCGCTCGAGATCATCATGAGCCCGAGGCCCCAGCCCTCGGAGCCCCGGGACCGCTACGTCTACTACCCGCACATGGCGGACGTCCCCGAGTCGGTGGCGGTGAACGTCCGGCGGCGCTCGTACACGATCGCGGCGGGCGTGAACGTGGACACCGAGGATGCGACGGGCGTCCTGTTCGCGCACGGTGGGACCGCGGGAGGGCATAGCCTGTTCGTCAAGGACCGAAGGCTGCACTACGTGTACAACTGGCTCGGCGAGAAGGTCCAGACGGTGACCTCGGATCGCGACGTCCCGACCGGCAAGCACATCTTGACCGCGGAGTTCCAGAAGACCGGCGACGACGAGCAGACCAAGAGCGCGACGGGAACGCTCACCCTCTACATCGATGACGAGCCCGTGAGCAAAGCCGAGATCCTCACGCAGCCCGGCATGTTCGCGCTCACCGGCGACGGGCTCTCCGTCGGCCGGGACAGCGCGTCGCCGGTGTCACCTGAGTACGCGGCGCCGTTCCCGTTCACCGGCGGCACGCTCGATCGGGTCGTGGTCGACGTGAGCGGCGACCACTACGTCGACCACGAGAAGGAGATCCTGGCCTACCTGGCGCGCGACTAGCTCGAGGGCCCTTCGTCGAGCTCGTCGCGGACGGCGGAGAGCCACTCGATCGCGATCAGGTCCTGGGGTCTGCCCGCCGCGCGCTTCATGCGGATCAGGTCGTCGATCGAGGCGACGCGAACGACGAGCCCGTCGAGATCCTCGTCGCTCGCCGACGCCTCCAGGTCGGGGAAGCCGTCCGTCCCGGCCGGGATGCCGAGGACGCCGAGCGGGCCGGCCGTCGTCGAGAAGGTGAAGTGGTCCCCCGCCCTCAGGATCGCGGCGTCGAGGAGGAAGGGCACGTCCCCCGGCGCCCCGCGGAGCGTCGCTCCCAGCTCCGTGAGCGCGGCCGCGAGCGCGTGCAGGTTCGCTTCGTCGCGGGCGTAGCAGATATCCAAGTCGCCGGTGATCATCGGAGAGCCGCGGAGGGCGGCCGCGTACCCACCGATCAGGACGAACCGGATGCCGTGCGCCGAGAGCACGCGGAGCGCCCCGAGCGGATCGAAGGACGGCTCGCTCATCGAGGTGCCCGACGCCGCCGGAACACACCCGTCGCCTCCCACTCCCGGACCGCCAAGCGAGCGCGCTCGCCCGGCGCGAGGCGCAAGCGCTCCGTGATCAGCGTCCGGTCGACGTCCCGACCCTGTCGCGGGGCCAGCTCCAGCTCGAGGCCACACTCGCGCAGCAGCCGGTCCAGGGTCTCGAACCGAGGAGACGCGAGACCCCGCTCGATGCGCGAGATCGTCGGTTGAGGGACGCCGACCCTGCGGGCGAGCTCGCGCTGACCGAGTCCTGCCTCACGCCGCGCCTGACGGACGAGTGCTCCTGCTCGCATCAGTTTAGGTGATAGCGTAAACACTATCACTCGAATCTAGTCCCGGCCGCGCCGATCACGGCCGCCTGCACCGTCACCTCGTGGTGGCGCATCATGACCCCCGTGCCGCGCGATCTCCCCTCCGGGACCGTCACCTTCCTGTTCACAGATATCGAGGGGTCGACGAAGCTCCTTCACCAGCTGGGTGAGCAGGCCTACGCCGACGCGCTGGCGGAGCACCGGCGGGTCCTTCGCGAGGCCTTCGCCCGCCACGGCGGCGTCGAGGTCGACACGCAGGGTGACGCCTTCTTCGTCGCCTTCTCGACCGCCCCGGGCGCACTCGAGGCCGCGGCCGAGGCGCAGCGGGCGCTCGCCCCCGGCCCGATCCGCGTGCGCATGGGCCTTCACACCGGCACGCCCCACCTCGCCGAGGAGGGCTACGTCGGGGAGGTCGTGCACAAGGGAGCCCGAATCGCGGCCGTCGGGCACGGGGGGCAGGTGCTGCTGTCGGCTCAGACGCTCGAGCTCGCCCGGGTGGAGGTGACCGACCTCGGCGAGCACCGCCTGAAGGACATCGAGGAACCGGTCTGGATCTTCCAGGTAGGAGCGGAGCACTTCCCACCCCTCAAGACGATCTCCAACACCAACCTGCCCCACCCGGCGAGCTCGTTCGTGGGAAGGGAGAAGGAGGTCGGAGAGGTCGTCTCGCTGCTCGAGGACGACGCCCGCCTGCTCACCCTGACCGGCCCCGGCGGCTCGGGGAAGACCCGGCTTGCGATCGAGGCGGCATCCGAGCTCGTGCCGGGGTTCAAGGCGGGCGTGTTCTGGGTCGGGCTTGCCTCGCTCAGGGACCCGGCGCTCGTCCCCGAGACGATCGCGCAGACGCTCGGGGCAAGAGACGGCCTGGCCGAGCACATCTCAGAGCGCGAGATGCTGCTCCTGCTCGACAACCTCGAGCAGGTGGTGCAGGCGGCTCCCGAGCTGGCCTCGCTCGTCGAGGCCTGTCCCAACCTGAGGCTCCTCGTCACGAGCAGGGAGCTCCTTCGGGTCAGAGGAGAGGTCGAGTACCCGGTGCCCCCACTCGCCGACCCCGAGGCGGTCGAGCTGTTCTGCGCC
>DATEDE010000051.1:0-3000 GCA_035286545.1 Actinomycetota bacterium
CACCTGGTGGGCCGCGAGCCAGGTTCCGACCCGGCCCATACCTGTGACCACCTCGTCGAAGCACACGAGGAACCCGTGCTCCTCGCGCCTCTCGGCCAGGCCCTCCCAGAAGAGGTCGGGGGGCGAGTAGCCCGGGAGGGAGGCCGCGCCGATCGGCTCGCAGAAGAACGCGGCGATCGTGCCGGGACCGGCCTGCTCCAGCAGGCGGTCGAGCTCGGCGAGCGCGGCCTCGCCGGTCGGGTCGAAGCGAGGCGTCGAGGGGGGCAGGTGGAGGTGGTCGGCGAGGTAGGGGGCGTAGGGCTCCTGCAGGTGCCGGCGGCCCGAGAGGGCGAGGGTCGCCATCGTGGAGCCGTGGTAAGCCTGCGCGGGCGAGATCACGCGCCAGCGTTCGGTGTCCCCGCGCTCGACGTGGTACAGGCGGGCGAGCAGCAGCGCGGTCTCGTTGGCCTCGGACCCGCCCGAGACGAACCGGGCACGTGCCATCTCGGGCGCCGCGACCTCGAGCAGGCGCTCGGCCAGGCGCTCCTGCGGCTCGCTGGTGAAGTGGTGGTTGTAGAAGTACGCGAGCGCCTCGGCCTGTGCCGCCCCGGCCTCGACGACCTCGGGGACGCCGTGGCCGAGGCAGGTGACCATCGCACCGCCCGAGCACGCGTCGAGGATCCGACGGCCATCGCTGGTGGACAGCCACACGCCCTCCCCGCTCTCGATCTCCGGGTACCCAAGGTCGAGGAAGCGAGGGAAGACGCTCGTCCCGTCGGTTCCGATCGTCCCTTGCACGCCGTCCCCTCCGTAGCGTGGCGCTCAGGCCGCGCCCGTGGCCTCGCTCCCAGTCTCTTCCGCTCGGATCCCCGCGACCCGCTCCAGGAACCGTTCGAGCAGCTGCCGCGCCATCCGGTTGCTGTCGTCGATCCGGCGGTGCGTCTCCTCCATCAGCTCGTCGGGGTCCACTCCGTCGGCGTCGAGCTCGTGGCGGTAGACACGCACCCAGTCGTCCATGATCTCCCGCGTCACCTCGGGGTGGAACTGCAGTCCGAGCGAGCGCCCCCACACGAAGGCCTGGGGGCACAGGTCGGACTCCGCGATCACCTCGGCCCCCGGCGGCGCCGTGAAGACGTCGAAGTGCCACTGGAACCACGGACCCTCGGGGACCAGATCGGGGTCCTTGCTCCGTACTGGGAGCCACCCGATCTCCGACTCCTCGGAGCGGGATACCTCGGCGCCGAGGACCCGCGCCAGCATCTGGCCGCCGAAGCACAGGCCGAGGATCGGCACGTCGGCATCGACGGCGCCTCGCATCAGATCGGCCTCGCGTTGCACGAAGGGCTTCGTATCGTCGAAGGCCGCGAACTCGGAGCCGAGCGAGACGATCAGGTCGTAGTCCGTCGGGTCGATACGGCGGTCCTCGAGGTCTATCCGGAACGTCTCGACCTGCGACCCGTGCCCGCGCAGCCACTCGTCCACGAGCCCCGGCGGTGTGGGGTCCTCGTGCTGGAGGACGAGCGCCCGCAGGGGGGAGCTCCCGTCCTCCGTCCCCGTCTTCTGGGCCATCGGTGCCTCCGTCAGTTTGATGCGGGCAGGTCCCGCTCCACCTGCTCGGCGACGCGGCGGACGCTGTCGGAGAAGCGCGACACCATCTCGTCGAGCTCGTCGTCGCTGGCGATGAACGCCGGTGCGAACAGCGTCTGATCGCCCGCGAAGCCGTCGCGCGTGGGCTGGGTTGACAGGGTGATCAGGTCGGCCTCGAACGCTGCCTCGTCCACGCGGCCGCCCACCCGGAGTTCGGGAGGCAGGAACGACTCGCCGTCGCGCGGGTCCACGTACGACACGCCGAGCAGGTACCCGTGGCCGCGGACCTCGCGCACCATCGGGATGTCCTTCAGGGCGGTCGTGAGCTCCTCCAGGAGGATCTCGCCGCGGTCACGGACGTGCTCGACCAGGCCCTCGCTCCGCAGGGCGTGCAGGACGGCGAGCCCGACCGCGCACGACAGGGGCGCGCCGTCCCACGTGTGGCCGAGCGTGAACCGCCGCGAACCGTGGGCGATCGCGTCGAATACGTGCTCGCGCACGAGCACCGCGCCGATCGCCGCGTACCCGGCACCCAGGCCCTTCGCCGTCGCGATGATGTCCGGCGCGCACGCGGTTTCGGCGCCGGCGAACCACCGCCCGGTGCGACCCACGCCGGTCACGATCTCGTCGAAGCAGACCAGGAACCCGTGGCGCTCGCGCCGCTCGGCGAGGCCCTCCCAGAACCGTCGAGGCGGGGTGTAGCCGGGCAGCGCGGCCCCGCTGATCGGCTCGCAGAAGAACGCCGACACAGTGCTCGGACCCGCTTCCTCGAGCGCCTCGTCGAGGGCCTGGAGCGCTGCGTCGCCCGAGGGGTCGAAGCGCCAGGTGCTCGGCGGGATATGGAGGTGGCGCGGCATGTACGGCTCGAACGGCCGGTGCATCCCGGGCCGGCCGGTGAGCGCGAGGGTTTGGATCGTGGGGCCGTGGTAGGCCTGGGCCGGCGAGATGACCTGCCAGCGCTCGGGCTCGCCGCGCTCCACGTGGTAGCTGCGCGCGAGCTGGATAGTCATCTCGTTAGCGTCGGCGCCGGCGACCGTGAATCGGACCCGGGTGAAACCCTCGGGTGCCAGCTCGACGAGCTCGCGCGCGAGGCGCTCCTGGGCCGGGTTCGTGAGCCGCTCGTTGTGGACGTAGGCCAGGCGCTCGGCCTGTGCCTTCGCGGCTGCGATGATGTCGCGCCGCCCGAACCCGAGCGTCGCGGCCATCGAGCCGCCGCTCATCGCGTCCAGGTACCGGCGCCCGGAGGCATCCTCGATCCAGACGCCCTCACCGCGGACCAGGAGGGGGTACGAGCGTGCGAGCTCGAGCGGCAGCACGTGGGAACGGTCACCCTCGACGATCGCCCGAGCCACCCCTGCCTCCGCTGATGGGTTCGATCTTGGAGTGTAGGACACCCACCCCTGGGTCGCTCACCGGATCGCGGGCATCGTTCCG
>DATEDE010000052.1:0-7632 GCA_035286545.1 Actinomycetota bacterium
CGACGAGATCGCCGCGCCGAGCAACGTCGGCGCCGCGTCCATGCCCGCCTACAACAACGACCTGTTCGACGCGGCGGTCGTGGACTTCGGCGCCTCGAGCATGACGTGGGCCGGACAGTCCGACGACGCGTTCTTCCTGGACCTGCGGGTGTTCGACCTGCTCTACGGGGCGAACCTGTCCGAGGTCGGAGACGACACGCTCGCGGGCTTCAACGTGAGCACGATCGCCCTCGAGGTCCCGGCCGACGACCTGGCCCTCGGCGGCAACGCCGTCGAGAACCCGATCGTCGGGATCTGGAGCACTACCTCGCGCAGGAGCACCCAGATCCAGAACGCCGACGGCACGACCGCGTCCTCGGGCAAGTTCATCCAGGTCTCGCGCCTGGGCATGCCGCTCGTGAACGAGGTCGTGATCCCGGTTGGGCTGAAGGACTACTTCAATGGTTCCAAGCCCAGGGCCGACACCGCGGCCCTGCCGCTGGTCGACGATCCGGAGCTGCCCCACCTGCTCAACGCGGTCTACGGGCTCGCGGTCCCGGACTCCGATCCCGTGGAGGCCGGCGTCCAGCGTGACGACCTCATCGCCGTGTTCCTGACGGGCGTCGACGGGCTCAACAAGCCCGCCGCCGGTACCCCCAGCGAGATGCTCCGCCTGAACATGTCGATCCCGCCGTGCACGACGTGCTCGACGCTCGGCGTGCTGGGCGGCGACGTCGCCGGGTTCCCCAACGGCCGCCGTCTGGAGGACGACACGATCGACATCGCGCTCCGCGTGGTCCTCGGCGTGCTGCTGCCGACGCACGAGCCGATCGCGGAGACGATCGGGGACGGCGTTGACGCGAACGACGTGCCGTTCAACTCGTCGTTCCCATACGTCTCGTACCCGCACTCGGGTTCGGACGCGGACCCGCACTGACCGAAGGGGTTCGGGTGGCCGCCGCGCTCTCGGCGCGGCGGCCACCTCCCCTGATCGACCGGAGGCTGGATGAAGACGATAGGAAGGGCGGCGGTGGCGGCGGGGTTGGCGCTCGGCCTCACGATCGGCGCCGCGATCGTGTTCGACCGGTCCTCGAGCGAGGACCGACCCGCGCTCGCGGCGAACGCCCAGGCGCCGTCGTCTTCCGCCGTGCTCCTGGCGGCTCCGGGGGGCGGCTCGCTAGAAGCGTCGATCTCGGCGCTGCAGCAGCGGGTGCGCCTTCTCCCCGATGACTTCCGTGGGCTGGCCTCCCTGGGCATCGCCTACGTCGCAGAGGCGCGCGTGAGCGGTGACCCCTCCTGGTACCCGAAGGCCGAGCGGGCCCTCACCCGGTCACTCCGCCTGAACGACAACGAGAACGTCGACGCCCTGCTGGGCCTGGGTGCGCTCGCGCTCGCCCGGCACGAATTCCAGCGGGCGCTCGGATACGGTCGGAGCGCTGCCGAGCTCAACCCGTACGGCGCCGACGCCTACGGCGTGACCGGCGACGCGCTCCTCGAGCTCGGGCGGTACGAGGAGGCCTTCGAGGTCTTCCAGACGATGGTTGACACGCGCCCGGATCTGGCGTCCTACGCCCGCGTGTCCTACGCCCGCGAGCTGCTCGGCGACGTGCCGGGGGCCGTCGACGCGATGGAGCTCGCGTTCGGCGCCGCAGGGACGGGGTCGGATCGCGCCTGGGCCGCGTACCGGCTCGGGGAGCTCGCCTTCGGCTCGGGCGACGTTCGGACCGCGGCGGCCTGGTACGAGCGCGGCCGCGACCTCGACCCCTCCTACGTTCCGAACCTGGCCGGCCTGGCGAAGGTGGCGTGGGCCCGTGGGCGGAGCGAGCTGGCCATCCGCCGCTATGGGGAGGTCGTCGCGCGGTACCCATCTCCAGAGTTCGTGATCGCCCTGGGCGACCTGTACCGGGTGACGGGTCGCGACGACCTCGCCGGCGAACAGGACGACGTCGTCCGCGCTATGCACGAGCTCGCCGTCGCGAACGGGGTGAACGTCGACCTGGAGCTCTCGCTGTTCGATGCCGATCACGGCGACGCGCCCGCGGCCCTGGAGGCCGCCGAGGCCGAGTGGAGCCGCCGCCACAGCGTTCACGTCGCCGACGCGCTTGCCTGGGCCCTATACGCGAACGGCCGGTACGACGAGGCCGCCACTTACGCCGAACGCGCCCTCGAGCTCGGGACGCGCAGCGCCCTGTTCTTCTTCCACGCGGGGATGATCCGTCTCGAGGTCGGCGACGAGATCGACGCCCGACGGGCCCTGCGGACGGCGCTCGCGATCGACCCGCACTTCTCGATCCTGCACGCCGCAACGGCCGAACGCGTCCTCGCGGAGCTGGAGGCGTCGCGGTGAGGCGCACCCTGGTCGTCCTCGGCGCCGCGCTCGCCGTGCTGCTCGCCCCCGCCCGCGCATCGGCGCACCCACTCGGGAACTTCACAGTGAACCGGTACGCGGGTATCTCGCTCGCTCCGGAGCAGGTTAGGATCGACTATGTCCTCGACCTAGCCGAGATCCCCAGCGTCCAGGCCATGCCCGATCTCGACCTCGACGACGACGGGACGGCGACCGACGCCGAGCGTCAAGCGTGGGCGACCCGCACCGCCCCGGAGCTGCTCGCGAACCTGTCCCTGACGATCGACGGGGACCCGGTGGCGCTCGAGATCCTTGCGGCCTCGGCGCGATCCCGACCAGGGCAGGGAGGGCTCTCCACCCTGCGTCTCGAGGTGACCTTCGCCGGCCCGGTGCCCTCCGCGGGCGAGCTGGAGCTCGTCGACGCGAACTACCCCGATCGGATCGGGTGGCGTGAGATCACGGCGACCGGCGTCGACGGGGCGGCGATCGTCGGCTCGAACGTGCCGGCTCGCAGCATCACCGACGGCCTGCTCGTCTACCCCGACGACCTGCTATCGAGCCCGCTCGACGTCCGTGAGGCCACGGTTTCCTTCGAGCCCGGGACCAGCGCGCCCGCCTCCGACCCACGGACGCCGATCGGTGAAGAACCGGCCCAGGGAGGCAGGCTCGCTGGATTGGTGGACCAGACCGGCCCGCTGATGCTCATCGCGCTCGTCGTCGCCTTCGGGTTCGGCGCCGTGCACGCGCTGGGCCCGGGCCACGGCAAGACGCTGATGGCGGCCTACCTGATCGGTGCGGGTGGACGGTTCCGCCAGGCTGTCGCCGTCGGCGGCTCGGTCGCCCTCATGCACACCGCCTCGGTGTTGGCGCTCGGGTTCGTGGTGCTTACGGCGACCGAAGCGTTCGCACCCGAACTCGTATACCCGTGGCTCGGGCTCGGATCGGGCCTGGTCGCCCTCGGCCTGGGCGCCGCGCTGCTGGTGGCGCGCCTGGGCGCTTGGGGAGAGAGCAAACACGGCGACGATCACCCACTTGGCGAGCGGGCGCATCACGAGCACGCGCACCCCCATCCACACGACCACCCTGCCCCGGATGCCCCCGTGTTCTCGCGACGCGGACTCACGGCGCTCGCGGTCGCCGGGGGGATCTTGCCCTCGCCCTCGGCGCTCGTGGTGCTGCTCGCCGCGGTCGCGGTCGACCGCGTCGCCTACGGCCTGGCGCTGATCGCCGCGTTCAGCGCCGGGCTGGCGGCTGCCTTGGTCGTGATCGGGGTCGGGGCGCTTCGGGCGCGGGACGCGGTCTCGTCGCGACTGTCATCGCGAACCGCTCGCCTGATGCCGGTCGTGTCGGCCTCCGCGATCGCGGTGATGGGGCTCCTGCTCTCGGTCCGAGGTCTCGGACAGATCTGACCGCTACAGCTCGGCCCGCCACGAGCGGCCCTCGGTGCTCGGCTCCTGCGGCACGGTCCCGGCGACCTCTTCCGTGATCCAGATCGCGTCGTAGAAGGACGTGTCCACATCCTCCAGCTCGAGCAGGACGACGCCGTCCTCCGGCCGGAACATCGGGCCGACCGCGAACCACTGCCCGTCCGCCCCGAGCCACAGCTGGTAGGCCATGCCGGGGGCCGGCTCGGGGCAGTTCTCGGAGGCGAGGTACAGGGTCCGGACGTTCGGGGCCGAGACCTCGACCAAGCTACTGGCGGCAGGGGTCTCGCCCTGCGGCGCCAGGCTCACCGGCTCGGCGCCGGGCGAGCGCATCAGGGACAGGATCTCGAGCGCGGTGCCGGCGCGGGTCTCCGCGTCGGACAGACGGTCGTCGAGGGTGAGCGAGAGGCCCCCCATCGCGACCAGGGCGACGATGGAGGCGGCGAGCGCCACGAACGCACCGCGGCGCGGCGCGCGGCCCGCGAGCGGTACCTCTTCGATGGCCCGGTGCAGCCTGGGCAGGAGCGTCTCGGGCGGAGCGACGGGGGCGGCCGCGAGTGCGAGGTCGCCGGACAGGGCCTGCAGGTCGGCGAGGGTGGCGCCGCATCGGGGGCAGGAGGGCACGTGCTCCGACAGGAGCCGGTCCGCCTCCTCGGCGTCGGGCCCGGACAGGGCCAGCAGCACGTAGCCGGCGAGCAGCTCGTCGATCCGCTCGTGGTCCTGGGTCAACCTTCGTCCTCCCGGGCGAGCGCCACGCGCAGCTTGCGCATGGCGGCGAGCGTCCTGGTCTTAACGGTCCCGATCGGGATGCCGAGTTCCTCGGCGATCACCACCTGTGTCTTGCCCCCGAAGTACGCCATCTCCAGCACCTGTCGCTGCTCGGCGGGAAGGGTCGCGAGAGCTTCGCGGACCTCCTTGCGTCGGACGCCGAGGTAGGCGTCCTCGACGACGTCCTCCGCAGGGTCTTCGCCGTGCACCGGCTCGAGGTTCGAGGCGCGCTCGGTACGTTGGCGCAGCCGCTGCTCGCGCCGGACGGCGTCCACGGCTCGGTGGTGTACGAGCGCCAGGAAGAAGGATCGGAAGGCGCCTCGGGTGCGGTCGAACGCCTCGGGCGCGCGCCACAGCGCGAGGAAGGCCTCCTGGACGACCTCCTGCGCGATCAGCTCCTGGGCCGTCACCCTGAGCGCGACGCCGTAGGCCGGGCCGCCGTATCGGCGGTAGAGCTCGTCGAAAGCGGCGCGATCGCGCGCCGAGACACGTCGGTGGAGTTCGAGGTCCTGGCTGTCTTCCTCACGCACGTGGGTTTCCTACCACACGGGCGCAGGAACCCACCGCCGCCGCTAGCATCACGGTTCGTGCGCGAGGTCCTCCTGTACTCTCGTCCCCGCTGCGGCCTGTGCGACGAGGCCCGAGGAACGATCCTGGCCGTTCGCGACCGGGTCCCCTTCACCTTCCGCGAGATCGACATCACCGGGGACGACGCGCTCGAGCTCGAGTACGGAATCCGGATCCCGGTCGTGTTGGTGGATGGGGATGAGCTCGCAGAGATCAGGGTGGGCGAATTGGAGCTCGAGGAGGCCGTGGGTCGATAAGTGCGATCGTGAACGCCGGTTCACGATCGCACTATCATGCCCTCGCGTGACCGATCGTCCGATCCCAGAAGCCACCGTCGGCCGGCTGCCCGTGTACCTGCGGGCCCTGGTAGAGCTGGCCGAAGCAGGCACGGTGACCGTCTCCTCGGAGGTCCTCGCCGAGGCCACCGGCGTGAACTCCGCGAAGGTCCGCAAGGACCTGTCGCACCTCGGCTCCTACGGGACCCGGGGCGTCGGCTACGACGTCGCGTACCTCTTGCACCAGATCAGGCGGGAGCTCGGACTCACACAGCACTGGCCCATCGTGATAGCGGGCATCGGGAACCTGGGACACGCGCTTGCGAACTACCGTGGGTTCGGCGAGCGGGGGTTCCGGCCCGCGGCGCTAGTGGACAACGATCCGTCGAAGGTGGGCGAACGCGTGGGGGATCTGCCTATCCGGCCGGTCGAGGACCTGCCTTCGATAGCCCTGGAGCATGCGGCGCTCATCGGGGTCATCTGCACGCCCGCGGCCGCCGCGCAGGCCGTGGCGGACGCCATGGTGCAGGCGGGGATAGCCTCGATCCTGAACTTCGCGCCGGCGGCGCTGGTGGTCCCCGAACACGTCTCGGTCCGCAAGGTCGATCTCGCGGTCGAGCTGCAGATCCTCACCTACTACGAGCAGCGGAAGGCGGCGCTCTCCGAGGTGAAGGGACGGCGGCGGGCGGTTCGGGGCTGAGGTTCGGCCGGTCTACTTGGCGATCGCGATCCAGAGCACGATGAAGGTGATGACCACCATCACGCTGAACACGATGAACTGCACCGATCCCTGGTCGAGCAGTCGAACGGCTTCCTGGGCGAGCATCCTCGAGTCCTCCTAGGCGGGTCCGTACCACGGCGGGGCCGTCCCGCCCGTCAGGATGGCCTTGCGCTTGCGCTCGGCCTGGTCAAGCAAGGGCAGGTGCGCCGCGAACAGGACGGTCGATCCGATCAGGAACATCCACGAGTACTTGTTCACGCTTCCCGAATCGTGGCGGAGGTAGACGCGCAGGGCCGGACCTCCGTCGGTGAAGTAGGCGGTGGTCGCCGCCAGCGAGACGTCGCCGTCGGTGGCGAAGCGAACGTCTTCTACCGTGAAGTCCGTCGTCTGCACGGCGCCGGGCTCGTGTTTCCCCAAGCCAAGCTCTTCGTTGGTCTGCTCCGCCAGGTACCCCTGCGTCGCGGTCGTCACCGACTGCTCCGAGCCCGCGTCGTTGTCGTTGTCCCCGGGCACGCGCCAGTTGGAGCCTTCGGGGTAGCTGGCGTAGGCCTCGTACACCGGTTCCGGATCGATCCCGGCGGACTCTACGAGCCAGGCCGGCTCGGCGCCTCGCGGACCGAGGTTGACAGGCGTCTCGGGTCCCTGCGAGTAGAAGCCGAAGGTCCACAGCGACGAGAGGATCATCATCCAGCCGAAGAAGCCGACGGCGGCCACCAGGTACCCCATCCGCCGTCCGAACACCGCGGCGAGCAGCAACAGCACGCTGCCGACGAAGAGCACGAAGGCCATCACCGTGACGAGACCGCCCTTGATCAGCGTGCCGCAGGCGATGTCCCAGATCAGGCAGCTGTCGGCGGCGATCATCAGAACTGGACGTTGTCGGTCGGGGAGGGCTTCTTCGTCGGGTCGCCGTCGAGGAATTCCTCGATCGCGGCGTCGACGGCCTCAGGGTTCGTGCACAGGTTCTTCTCGAACGGGACCTGCTCCTCGTCCTGGACGCTGACCAGGTAGTTGACGACGTCGTTGATCTGCTGGTCGCCGAGTGCGCCCTCGAAGCGGATGCTCCAGGACGGCATCTGGCCTCGGCCCTGTTCGATCACCGTGACGATGTCCCGGAGCCCGTATATCAGCGTGTGTCCCGTGTACGGCCCGCCGCAGACGGTCTGCAGGTTGGGCGTGAGGACCGGCGTGCCGGTCTGCGTGTTGATGATCCGCGATCCCTGGAGCTCGGATCCGTGGCACTGGACGCAACCGAGCCCGAACTGGTTCTCCTCGCTGTACAGCTGGACCATGTGGCTGCCGCGAGCGATCGAGGCGGTGAGCAGCGCCTCCTCCTGTGACAGGTTGCGATCGGGCTCAACGAGCCATACGGCCGGCATCCAGACCACGAAGAAGAGGACCAGCACGAGTCCCCACCCCTGGAGCTTCTGCAGAAGCGGCGTCTCGAGGTCTTGGTCCGAGGGACCCGGACGCATCGCGTTGGGGACGTCGGTCGATCCGTCGCGGCTGCGCCCGCGCATCACAAGGACCGCCCCGGCGATCGCGACGAGG
>DATEDE010000053.1:0-2338 GCA_035286545.1 Actinomycetota bacterium
GCGCGGAGATCTACGAGCACGCCGGCGAGGACTTCAACCTCAACTCGCCGCCACAGCTGCGCGAGATCCTGTACGACAAGCTCGGGCTGTCGCCGGGCAAGCGCACGCCGAAGGGACAGCTGTCCACCGATGCGAGCGTGCTGGAAAAGCTGCGCGACGCCCACCCGATCGTCGACGCGCTGCTTCAGTGGCGCGAGCTTGACAAGCTGAACTCGACCTACCTGGAGGCCCTGCCGAGGCAGGTGGACCCACGCGACGGGCGCGTGCACACGACCTTCAACCAGACCGGGGCTGCGACCGGGCGGCTGTCGAGCACCAACCCCAACCTGCAGAATATCCCGGTCCGCGGCGAGCTCGGCCGGCAGATCCGGCGCGCTTTCGTGCCGGGATCACCCGACCAGGTCCTGCTGGTCGCCGACTACTCGCAGATCGAGCTCCGGATCCTCGCGCACCTGGCCGAGGACGAGGGCCTCACGGCGGCGTTCGAGGGCGGGGCGGACATCCACACGGCGACCTCGGCCCGCGTGTTCGGGCTTCCGGAGGACCAGGTCGACCCGGCGACGCGGAGCCGCGCGAAGGCGATCAACTACGGCCTGGCCTACGGGATGAACGCCTGGGGCCTCGCGACGCGGCTCGAGATCACGCCCGATGAGGCCCAGGAGTTCATCGACTCGTACTTCGCGGCGTTCCCGCAGATCCGGGACTACCTCGATCGGCAGGTGGCGAAGGCTGCGGCGGAGGGGTTCACCGAGACGATCCTCGGCCGTCGTCGGTACATCCCCGAGCTCCAGGCGTCGAACCCCCGCGTGCGCGACATGGGCCGTCGCATGGCGCTGAACGCTCCGATCCAAGGCAGCGCCGCCGACGTGTTCAAGCTCGGGATGATCGGCGTGGACCGGGCGCTCCGCGATGAGCCGGAACTCGGCTGCCGGATGCTCCTCACCGTGCATGATGAGCTCGTGTTCGAAGTCCGGAAGGCCACCGTGGAGGAGGCCTCGACGCTGGTCCGAAGCGAGATGGAGTCGGCGTACGCGCTGCGCGTCCCGCTCCGCGCCGACGTTGGCTGGGGCCGGAACTGGGCCGAGGCGGTTCCGGCGGGGCACTGAGCGACCGTCGGATGCTGCCGGGAGCCGTTCCTCAGGTGGCGTCCCTTCGTCGTGTCGAGGACGTCAGCATGAGGAGGAACGCGATCGAGCCTGCGATGGTTGCGAGGACGAGCGGGCTGCGCAGGACGTAGATCGCCTGGCCCGCACCGGGGACGCGGATCCACTCGCGACCGACGACGTCCCGAGCCGCGGGCGTCCAGAGGTCGGGAAGGTCGCGGTTGTCGCCCTGGGTGGTGAAGCCGGACGGCCTGGTGTCGATGATCCGGTGGATGACGATCTGCCCTGCGGCCGGTTGGCCCTCCGGCACCCGGAACGCGACCACGTCCCCGATCGAGTAGCCATCGACCCGCCGGGTGAGGACGAAGTCCCCCCCGTTCAGGGTCGGCTCCATGCTGTTCCCGCTGACCACCACGTACCCGGTCCGGCCGCCGAGCGTGGCGGGGGCGAGGAAGAGCCAGAAGGCGAGGAGCCCACACGCGTAGAGCAGGCTCCGGAGGATCCGCCGGCCGGAGAGCGGTGCCCGGAGCCGCGCGCCGAGTCGCCTCCAGCCTCGACCCCGACGGGGTCGAAGCACCCACGTGGTCTCGGTGCTGTCCCTAGCCATGTCTAATGCATTCGGCTGCCGGCCGGCCACGCTCAAGGGCACGGTCCAATCAGCTCAAGCCTGACCGGGTTCGTGCCGAAGGGTACTGACGAAGCTCCCCTGGTTGGGGGATACGAGCAGGCCCCCCGACGGGGGGACGGAGGAGGTACAGATGAGCAACGAGGGCTCCTTGAGGCGGCGCGGCCTGATCGCCGCGGCGATCGGGTTCTGCGTCTTCGCCGTCGTGTTGGCCTCGGCCGCGACCCTGACGGTCAACAGCGGCGACCTGGGTGCCGGGACCGACCTCGTCGCCTCGTGCGACACCGATGGGGTGACGACGAGCATCGCGACGACCTACACGAGCGGGACCGGCTACACGGTGACCTCGGTGACGGTCGGCGGGATCGCGAACGCGTGCGACGGGATGGCGATCTCGGCGACGCTCACGGACGGGTCTGAGACGGCGCTCGGCAGCGGCTCGGGCACCGTCTCGGGCACGAGCAAGGTTCTGGCGGTCAGCGGCTCGCCCCTCGCGTCCGCGGTGACGAAGACGCACGTCGTCATCGGGTAGCGGGACCGGAGACCGTTCCCCTTCGGGGGGAGTCGCCATGAGACGTATCTTGGCCGCGGTCGCCGTGGGATCGGTCGT
>DATEDE010000054.1:0-3799 GCA_035286545.1 Actinomycetota bacterium
CCGCGTGGAGGGCGACGTCAAGGAGATCACCGCGCTCAACCACTACGTGGGGATGCGTCCGTACGACCCTGATGACCTGCCCGAGATGCAGCTGTGGGTGCCCACGATCCTCGCGGCGATAGGCGCCGCCGCCGTGTCCACGATCTTCTGGCGGAGGATCTGGGGTCGCCTGGCCAGGCTGTTCGTGTGGTCGATCCCGTTCGCGATCCTGGCGGTGATCCAGGGCCGGCTCTACCAGTACGGCCACGACCTCACGACGGACCCGCGCCCGGCGCTGCACCTGGATCCGTTCACGCCGTGGGTGGTGGGCAAGACGCACGTGATCAACTTCACCACTTCGGCGTTCCCCGGGACCGCGGTCCTGTTGATCCTGCTCGCGGCCGCCGTGCTCTCTTTCGGCCCGGGCCTTCCCGAGACGGGCGGGAGGATCTGGCGGTGGATGCGGACACCGGTGGCGTCGGAGGACGGAAGCTGATGCGCGCGCGGGCGTTGGTGGGGGCGCTCGCGGTGGCGTCGCTTGCGATCCCGGTCCGGGCGTGGGCCCAGACCGAGAGCGGCGCCGAGCACGATCACGGCTCCTCGAGTGCTCAGGTGGGTGCGGGCGAGGCGTCGCACTGGGACCCCGGGAGCGCCGAGGATCTTCCGCACCGCGCCTCCGGCGAGATCCAGGCCCGGATCGACGCGGCCTCGCCGGGAGCCATCATCGCGATCGAGACCGGGATGTACCACGGCGACCTCGTCGTGGACCGGGCGGTCACTCTCGAGCCCGACGGGCACGTGATGATCGTCGGCAGCGGGGAGGGCTCGGTTATCTCGGTTACCGGGGAGGGCGCGGTGGTCCGGGGCCTGCACGTGACGAACAGCGGGATCGGTCCGGTGGGCGGACCAGCCGGGATCCGTGTCGAGGCCGACGATGTGACGATCGAGGGCAACCTGATAGAAGCGACGTACATGGGGGTCGCCGTGTACGGCACGAGTGGCGTCCGCCTGCTGGACAACACGATCCGCGGACGCGGCGACGCGGCGATCGAGGGCGAGGCCCATGCCACATCCGGCTCGGCGACGCAGGGAACCGCACCGCCGCCAGGTGCGACGGGCATGCACGACCACTCGGAGATGACCGGGACCGCGCCGACGCTCGGCGGGCGGCCCCTCCGCGGTGACGGCGTCACACTGTGGAACGCCGAGGACGCCGTGGTCCGCGGCAACACGATCGAGCACGCGCGCGACGGCATATTCATGTCGTTCGGGGCGAACGTGCTGATCGACCGCAACCGGGTGCTCGACAGCCGGTACGCGCTGCACAACATGTTCGGGCTGGACCTGTTCGTGGCCGAGAACACCTTCGAGGGCAACCTGTCGGGCGCAGTCCTGATGTACGGCGGGCCGGTGCTGCTCCTGCGCAACGAGATCTCGGGGAGCTCGTCGCCCTCGACCGGCTTCGGCGTGCTCCTGAAGGACGTCGCCGGTGTGGACGCCGTCGAGAACGTGCTCCTGAGCAACCGGATCGGCATCCAGATCGACGGGCCCGCGGGGGACCTCGAGCACGAGACCGTGATACACGGCAACACCGTGGCGCTGAACCAGTACGGCGTTTCGCTGTACCCCTCTGCGCACGTGACCTTCTACCGGAACTCGTTCGTCGAGAACACGGTGCAGGTGGTCGCGCAGGGCCACGGCGTGGCGGGCAAGAACACGTGGGCGTTCGAGGGCATCGGGAACTACTGGAGCGACTACCGCGGCTACGACCTGGGCGGCGAAGGACTCGGCGACGTGCCGCACCACGAGGGCGGTTCCGTGGAGTCCCTGATGGTCCGCGCGCCCGTGCTGCAGGCGCTGGCGTCCGGGCCCGCGTTCAGCCTGCTCTCGGCCGTCGAGGACCGGTGGGTCGAGCACGAGTCCCTCGTGGTCGACCCGCTGCCGCTGATGGAGCCCCATTCGCCGGCGGTCGGCGACGGCGTGACGGCTGGTGCGGCTTCGGCCGCGCTCGCGGCGGGGGGGCTGGTCGCGGTCGCCCTGGCCGGCGCTGCGATCGTCGCGCTCCGTCGGCCTCTCCGTCGGGGGAGGACCAGCCATGCGACCTGAGGCGATCGAGGCTACGTCCGCGCTGTTCACGGTCGGCTTGTCGAAGGCGTACGGCTCGCACAACGTGCTCGACGACATCACGGTGTGCGTCTCGCCCGGCGAGATCGCGGTGGTCTCCGGGTCCAACGGCACGGGCAAGAGCACGCTGCTGCGGTGCGTCGCCGGGCTGATCCCGTTCCGCGGACAGGCCCGGGTCGCCGGGCTCCCGGTCGACGGGCGTCGCGCGGTGCGCCGCCTCATCGGCTACATGCCGCAGTCGGTCCAGCTCCCCGAGAACGTCACGGTCGGCGAGGTGGTCGCGTTCTTCGCGCGCCTGCGCGGCGTCGACCCCGAGCCGGACGACCTACCGGATGGGTTCCTGCCCGCCGCCGAGCGACCGATCGGGATCTTGTCCGGTGGGCAGCGCCAGCGCGTGGCGCTCGCCGTCGCGCTGCTCGGGCGTCCTCGGCTCCTCCTGCTGGACGAGCCGGTTGCCAACCTGGACGAACTCGGCCGCGAGGGGTTCTGGCAGACGCTCCGCGAGCTCTCGGCCGAGGGGACGGCCGCGTTGATCGCGAGCCCGATGCCGAGCGACCTCGCGGGGATCGCGGACCGGGCGATGGTGCTGGACGAGGGCAGGGTCGTGTTCGACGGCCCGATGAACGGTATCCACGCGGTTCCGAAGCCCCCGCTCGAGTCCGTGGACGAACCCGAGGACGGAGAGGAGGTACGGGCATGAGCGCGACCCCCTCCGCGATCGGCCGGCCGTTGCGCCGCGGTCACGGCGTTACCGCGCTGGCGGCCTGGGAGCTGAAGGGCGCGGTCCGGAGCCGTTGGGTGATCGGGACCGCGATCGTCTTCGCGGCGATCAGCCTCGGGGTCACGCTGCTGGGGCTCGAGGCGCTGCGTGGCCTGGGGCTCTCGGGCGTGGGCCCGGCCTCGGCGGGCCTGGTGAACCTGGGCGTGCTGCTCCCGCCGCTCATGGGGCTCTTGCTCGGCGCCGGCAGCATCGCCGGCGCGCGCGAACGCGGCCTCCTGGCGATGATGGTGGCACAGCCGGTCTCCCGCGCGAGCCTCATAGGGGGCGTCTTCCTGGGACTGACCGCCGCGCTGTGGATCACGGTCGCCGCGGGCTTCGGACTCGCCGCCCTGGTGCTGGCAGGTGTCGCGAAGGTCTCCGACCTGGCGCCGTTCGGAGGTTTGGTGGTCGCGACGTTGGCGGTCGGGACCGCGGGGCTCGGCGTCGGCATCGGGATCTCCTCGGTGGCGGGTGGCCGCACGCAGGCGGTGGCGCTCGCGGTGGCGGTGTGGTTCGTGATGGCGCTCGGGATGGACCTCGCGCTCGCGGGTCTCGGACCGGCGGTCCAGCTCGGCCCGCGAGGGCTCCTCGTCGCCGTGCTCCTCAACCCGCTGGAGGCCGGGCGGATCCTGGCGCTGCTCGCGGCCAACCCGAGCGGGTCCGCGCTCGGCCCGTTCGGGACCTACCTGCTCGCACGGTTCGACATGACGGGCTCGGCCGTGCTTCTCGGCTCGGCGATAGCCGCCTGGACGGTGATCCCGCTCTTGGTCGCGCGCTCCGCGCTCCGCCGCCGCCCGATCTGACGCGCCCGCCGGGGCTCGAACCCTCCGCGATGGCGGTGGATACTCTGCCTCGAAGATCAGCCTCAGGAGGGGCACGACGGTGGGGGTGGAACGCGGCAGTCTCGTGCTCGCCGACATCAGCGGCTACACGAGC
>DATEDE010000055.1:0-5954 GCA_035286545.1 Actinomycetota bacterium
TCGAGGGTCTGGCCGAGGAGCTCGTAGCGGTGGACCTGCGGCATGTGGACGAGCATGGTGTGGCCGCCGCTCACCACCAGGCACACCGCCGGCGCGAGGTCCGGACCGTGCTCGATCGCGTTCGCCAGGATGTGGCCCTCCAGGTGGTTCACGCCGATCAGCGGCCTGCGGGTCGCCAGTGCGATCGACTTGGCCGCCGCGATCCCGACCAGCAGCGCGCCGACCAGGCCGGGTCCGACGGTCACCGCCACCCCGTCCAGATCGCCGAAGCCGATCCCAGCATCCTCGAGCGCCCGGTCGAGGAGCGGGTTCAGCGCCTCGACGTGCGCGCGGCTCGCGAGCTCGGGCACCACGCCGCCGAAGCGCTCGTGCACGTCGCCCTGGCTCGCGAGCAGGTTCGAGAGCACCGCGCCGTCCTGGACCACGGCGATGCCGGTCTCGTCGCACGAGGTCTCGATGCCGAGGACGCGCAAGGCTCAGGCGCCCTCGGGGCGGACGGCCTCGGGCAGCTCGTCCACGAGCTCGGCGAGGCGACGGCGGTGCGCGGGGTCGCGCAGGCCGTCGAGCCACATGATGAGCGCGTCCTCGCCGATCTCCTGGTAGTAGTTCTTGCGAACGCCCACCGGGTGGAACCCGAACCGCCCGTACAGCCGCTGTGCCCCCCAGTTCGTCACGCGCACCTCCAGCGAGATCGCCTCGGCGCCCATCGCCACCGCCTCGACGATCAGGTCGTGGAGCAGGCGCGAGGCGATCTTCTGACGCTGGCGCGGCGGGTCCACTGCGACGTTCGTGATGTGGGCCTCCTCGCCGTAGCAGATCATCCCGCCGTAGCCCACGACCTCACGGTCGATGCGCGCCACCAGGTAGACGCGGTTCTTGGACTCGGTCATCTCCGACAGGAACAGGTTGGGGCTCCACGGACGCGGGTAGACCTGACGCTCGATCGCCATCACCCCCCGGAGGTGGCGACGGCGCATCCGGGTCACCTCAAGCCGAGGCGCCTCGGGCTCGCTGATCCCAAGAGATCTCCGCATCAGTCTTCCTAAGGTATAGGGGCACCACGTCCTGCAGCCTGTCGGTCTCCTCCCGGATGAACCTCGGGGCCGCGAGCGTCACCAGCGCCGAGGCCCACGGGTAGGCGAACGGCGCCGGCGCGACCTCGATGTGGCCTGAGACCTCCAGCTCTTGCCGGTACAGGATGGCACCGTCGCCGACGAGCAGCACCTCCTCCCGGGCGGCCTCCAGCTCCGCGGCGAGCGCGACCGGCGTCGCCACCCGGTACTCGCCCTCGCGCATCACGCCGCCGTGGACCGTCCGGTACCGCGCGAAGAACACCTCCTTGCGCCGGGCGTCCATGACCGCGAGGACCGTTCGGAGCGTCTGGTGCACACCGAAGGCGAGCACGTCCAGCGAAGCTATCCCCACGATCGGAACGTTCAGCACCTGGGCGAGCGCCTTGCCGGCCTCGACGCCCACCCGCAGCCCCGTGTAGAGGCCGGGGCCGAGCCCCACCGCGACCCCGTTCACGTTCGCGAGCTCGTGGCCGGTCCACGACAGGAGCTGCTCGACGGCGGGGACGACGTCGTCGTGCTTGCGGACGCCGGCGAAGCTCGTGGTGCCGAGGATCGAGTTCTCGGTCCCGATCGCCACAGAGGTGACCGCCGTCGAGGTGTCGATCCCGAGCACTATCACGCCGCCGCGCTCCAGGGCTCGAGGGCACGCTCCAGGCGCTCCCAGCGCAGTGCCCACGGCTCGCCTTCGGCGGAGAGCGCGAGGACACGATCCTCGCCGGCGCCGGGCACGGTGAGCTCGACGACCAGGTGGCCCTGCGGCAGGAGGGCCTGCACGGCGTCCCCCCACTCCACCAGGAGGACCCCGCCCTCGGCCACCTCCTCCAGCGCGAGGTCCACGACGTCCTGCACCCGGTCCAAGCGGTACACGTCGGCGTGGACGATGGGCAGGCGCCCGCCCCGGTACTCGCGCACCAGGGTGAAGGTGGGCGAGACCACCACGCCCGCGAACCCCAGCCCGCGCGCCACGCCCTGCGCGAACGTCGTCTTGCCCGCCCCGAGCTCACCGGTGAGCGCGAGCGCGTCCCCGGCGGCTAGGAGCGGGGCCAGGGCCTCGCCGATCGCTCGGGTGTCGGCCGCCGTCGGCGCACGGAGCTCCAGGCGCATCAGAACAGGCCGAGCTGCTCTTCGGCCGGCTCGGGCCGCTCGTCCAGGGCGCGGCGGATCTCCTCGAAGTCCTGCCGGAGCGCGGCCATCTGCGGCGAGCCCTGTCCCCCGCCGTGCAGGATCGCCGCGGGGTGGAACGTCGGGATCACCGTCCGGCCGTTCCACGGGAACCGTTGCCCCCGCACCCGGCTGATCGACACGCGCGGCCCCAGCACGAACCGCGTCGCCCAGTTCCCCAGCGTGACGATCACGACCGGTTCGATGATCGCGATCCGCTCGTCGAGCCACGGCTTGCACGCCTGGATCTCGTCCTCGAGCGGGTCGCGGTTGCCCGGGGGCCGGCAAAGCACGATGTTGCTGATGTACACGTCCCCGCGCGGGACCCCGACCTCGGAGAGCATCTGGTTCAGGAGCTGTCCGGCCGCGCCGACGAACGGGACGCCCTGCTTGTCCTCGTGGTAGCCGGGGCCCTCGCCGATGAACATCAGGTCGGCGTCGGGGTCGCCTACCCCGTAGACCACCTGCGTCCGGCCCTCCGCCAGCCGGCACCGCGTGCACGTCGCGGCCTCGGCCGCCGCCTCCTCGAGCGTCCTCATCTCTTTACCTCCGCGCTACCGCTTCGCTGCTTGAGCGCCTACCCCTCCCCGATCGCCGGAACACCGCCGAGCGACGTCGCCGCCCGCACCGCTCGGCGGATCGCCTCGGCGACAGCAGCCACGGCCAGCCGCTCCAGGACCGGCTGCGTCGCCTCCACCCGGCCCGTCGCGAGCGCGAACACCGCGTCGCCGTCCCACATCGTATGCGCGGGCGAGATCACGAGCGACAGACCCTCGTTGCCGGCCTGCGCCAATAGCCAGGCGCGCTCCTTGGTGAGCGTAGCGTTGGTCGCGAGGACCGCGAGCGTGGTGTTCGAGCCGGGCCAGACCCGCTGCTCGGCCTCGGGGTTACGGTTGTGCGCGAGCGGCTCGCCGTCCTGCCCCAGCACGGTCCCGAGCGCGTTCACGGCGGCGAGCGCCCCGACGACCAGTTCGCCCTCGCCGACCGCCGCCGAGCCGATCCCGCCCTTCCACCCCGCGGCGGGGTCGGGGAGCTTCGCGAAGGTCGCGCCCGTCCCCACGCCGACGCTGCCCTCGGGCACGTCGCCGTCGGTCGCGGCCTCGCAGGCGGCGTACCCGTCGGGATCGCCCGGCCGGGCGCCCGCATCGCCCACGCCGAGATCGAACAGCACCGCCGCCGGCACGATCGGCACCCGCGCGAGCCCGGTGTCGAACCCGATCCCCTTCTCCTCGAGCCAGCGCACCACGCCGGTCGCCGCGGCCAGGCCGAATGCGCTGCCGCCGGTGAGCAGCACCGCGTGCACCTCGTTCACCAGCGTCCCGGGCCGCAGCGCGTCGGTCTCCCGCGTGCCCGGCGCGCCGCCCTTCAGGTCGACCGAGCCGACGGTCCCCGGCGGGCAGAGCACGACCGTGCAGCCGGTCAGGCCCTCGAGCTCGGTGGCGTGGCCTACGCGGATCCCCGTGACTTGGGTGATCACGCGCTCTTCCGCTTCGAACGCTTGCGCCGGCGCGCGAGCACGGGGCCGGCGAAGTCCTCGAGCCGCCGGTTGAACTCCTCGTGCTTCTCCATCATCGGGATGTGGCCGGCGCCCTCGAGGATCTCCAGGCGCCCGTCCGGCAGCTCCCCCGCGAGCACCACCGCCGCGGACGGCGGGGTCACCCGGTCGTGCTCGCCGACCAGCACGAGCGCCGGGACCCTGACGTGGCGGAGCGAGTGACGCAGATCCATGTCCATGAGGCCGGCGAGTCCTTCGGTCCAGACCTCCGAGGGCGCCCGAGCCGCCAGACGCACCACGTGGTCCACGACGTGCGGCGAGGCGTGCGGCCCGAACTGCGTGGCCCTGGCCACCAGGTGACCGACGTCCACGCGGCTCGCCAGCAGGTGCCGGCGGAGGTGGTCCACGCGCGTCGCCGCCTGTCGGATCGAGCCAAGGCGCGGGCGCAGCAGCTCGGTCACCGACCCCATGGCGCCGCGCAACAGGTCGTTGGAGGCCGCACCCGCGAACACGGCACCCGCTACGCGTCCCGCCAACAGGTCGGGTCGGGACTCCGCCATCGCGAGCATCGCCATCGCGCCCATGCTGTGGCCCACCACGACGGCCGGCCGCTCGGCGGCGACCATGTCGAGCACGGCGGCCAGATCGTGACCGAGCGCCATCGGCGACAGGTCCCCACCGGCCGCCCGGCCGCTCCGGCCGTGCGAGCGGAAGTCCAGGAGCACGCACCGGAACCGATCCGACAGCCCGGTCCATTGGTAGTGCCACGAGGTCATGTCCAGGCTGAAGCCGTGCGCGAACACGAGGAGCGGGTCCGTGGCCCTGCCCGCGGCGCGCACCGCCAGCTCGGTGCCGTCGAACGAGCGCACCGGCCCGAGGTCCTCGGGCGGCAGCAGCGAGAGCCGCTCGTGGGCCTCGGGGTCCTTGCGGCGTCGGGAGTTCAGGACCGTGCGGCCCACGACGCCGGCGACGGCGGCGCCCGCGAGGCCGGCGGTCAAGATCGCGGTGCGCTTGCGGCTCATCCCTCCAGCTCCTCGGTGCTCACCCAACGTACTCCCTCGGCACGCGCTCGCTGATCGCGGTCACGATCTCGTAGCCGATCGTGCCCAGATGCCCGGCGAGCTCCTCGGCGGTGATGCGCTCGGCCCCCTGGGCGCCGAGCAGCACGACCTCCTCGCCCGCCGCGACCTCGGCGTCCCCGCAGTCCACGAGCAGCTGGTCCATCGTCACGGTCCCCGCGACCCGGTGCCGCCGGCCCCCGATGAGCACCTCGGCGCGGCCACCGAGCGCGCGAGGATAACCGTCGCCGTACCCGACCGGCACGGTCGCGACGGTCGAATCGCGCTCGAGCGCGTATCGCCGGCCGTAGGAGAGCCGCTCGCCGGCGGGCAGGCGCTTGACCATCGTGACCGCCGAGCGCCAGGAAAGCGCCCGGCGAAGGCCGGCGCGCGGGCCGATGCCACCGCCGGGGTCGAGCCCGTACACGGCCGCGCCGGGGCGGACGAGGTCCAGGTGCGTCTCGGGGTAGAGCAGGGTCGCGGCGCTGTTGGCCGCGTGGAGCATCGACGCCGCGATGCCCTCGGCCGCGAGGGCGTCGCGCGCCGCGAGGAGCCGGGCCAGCTGCTCCCTCGTACCGAGCTCGTCCTCCTCGGATGCGGCGAAGTGCGTCCACAGGCCCTCCAGCTCCAGCCCGGAATCGAGGATGAGGCGCGCGAACACGGCGGCCTCCCGCGGAGGCCACAGCCCGACGCGGTGCATACCGGTGTCCAGCTTCAGGTGCACGCCCACCGCTCGGCCGATCGAGCCTGCCGCCTCGGCGGCGCGCGCGAGCCCATCGGGCGTGAACACGCTCGGCGTGAGGCCCGCGGCGAGCGCCTCCTTCTCCGAGCCGGCCGGGAGCTCCGACAGCACGAGGATCGGGGCCCCGATGCCGCGCTCGCGCAGGCCGAGGCCCTCCTCGACGAGCGCGACGCCGATGCGCGTGGCGCCGGCCTCTAGCGCCGCGCGCGCGACCGGCGCGTCGCCGTGGCCGTAGCCGTCGGCCTTCACTACCGCCAGCAGCTCGGCGCGCTCGGGCTTCAGGAGCCGGACGTTGTGGCGCACGGCGTCCAGGTCGACCTCGACGAAGGTCGGGCGGAACCGCGTCACCCCCGAAGGACCTCCCCGAACGCCCGGGGAAGGAGTTCCAGGACGTCGCCGGCCGTGGTGCCCTCGCCGAGCTCCTG
>DATEDE010000056.1:0-6005 GCA_035286545.1 Actinomycetota bacterium
TGGACCTCGATCCCGGCCAGCCGCGCCGTGACCGCGTGCGCGCCCTCGTGCAGGAACACGGAGCCGAAGAACAGGAACGCGCACAAGGCGCCGAACGCGAGCGCGCCGCCCGCCGACAGCTCGGGGAACCGCGCGTCGAACCGGGACCACAGCGTGTACACGGCAAGCACGGCGATCCAGATCCAAGAGGAGTCCACGTTCACCGGGACCCCACGGATCGTCGTGATCTTGAACCCGCGCCCGAACATGTTCCGAGGGTACCCCAGCCCTCGCGGACGCCCTGTGCCAGAGTCGCCTGAACGAACGGAGGCCCAGGGGCGTTCATGAACGGATGGGTGGATCTGCGAGCGCCGTGACCGAGCGCGAGGCGCCGGCTCCGCCGGCTTCGTTCGAGGGCTTCTTCGAGGCCGAGCACGCACGGCTCCTCCGGGCGCTGTACCTCGTGACCGGCAACGTGCAAGAGGCCGAGGAGCTCATGCAGGACGCGTTCCTGGCTGTGTGGGAGCGGTGGGACCGGGTCGCCACGATGGACGAGCCCGTCGGCTACCTGTACCGGACCGCGATGAACCGCTTCCGGAGCCGCCTGCGGCGAGTGAACCGCGCGGCGCGGAAGGTCGTCGGCTCGGCCGCGGGTGGAGACGCCTTCGCCGCCGCCGACGAGCGTGACGCCCTCGCGCGGGCGCTCGCGACGCTCCCCGAACGCCAGCGCGCCGCCCTGGTGCTGACCGAGCTCCTCGGCTACGGCTCCGAGGAGGCCGGCCGGATCCTCGGCGTGAGGGACGTGACCGTGCGCTCGCTCGCCTCGCAGGCGAGGGCGGCGCTCCGCGAGAACCTCGGAGGACCCGATGAGTGAGCTGCGGACCGACCTCGAACGACTCGGCGAGCGCGCCCGCCCGGGGCAGGACGCGTTCGAGCGCCTCGAACACCGGCGCCGCCGCAAGGCGCGCAACCGCCGGCTCGGCGCCGGGATCCTCGCGCTCGTGCTCACGGTCGGTGGTTCGCTCGCGGCCTTCGATGCGTTCCGAGACGCCGGCGACGGCCGGACGATCGGCGGCGGTGGCTCCGACGGGCTCTTCGCGCTGTGGCCCGAGCAGACCGCGGCGGACCTGGCCGCTGCCCAGGAGCGGGTCGACGCCGGTGATCCAGGGTCCGCCTGGCGCGCAGATGGGATGGAGGTGGCCCGGCGGTTCGCTATCGAAGTGCTGCAGTGGCCCGATGCGCTTGTGGTGCACCGCGAGACCGTCGGCCCCAAGCCGTACACCTATCACTTCGACCTCTCGGTCCCTCGCGATGCCTCATGCGATCAGATCGTGAGCAACGCCACCTGCCCGACCTCGCCCGTGACCATCGCGATGCGGTCACTGGGTCGCCAGGACGGCGTGTGGAGCATCGTCGAGGTCTACAGCGAGGAACTCGCCCTCCCGCTGGTCGCTGGTGAGGAGGTCGAGGGAGGTACCCGGATCAGCGTGCCGACGAACCTCCCCGACGGGGAGAAGGTCTCGATGGGCCTTGCGTTCCTGACCGCGTGCGATGCGACGGGGATCGACGACAACGTCGAGGCATCTAACGGCATGCTCGAGTTCTACGTCCCCGCGGTGCCGGACGCGTGCACCGGCTACGTGTACGCGATGCTCCCCAAGACCGGCGCCGGCGCCGTCGCGATCGGCAGCTTCCTGTTCACGGATGCGCCGGCCCGACCCGCCATCGGCTATTTCGTCGAGGCGATCACTGCCATCCCGGTTCGGTTCGTGAACGATGTTTCCGCGGAGGTCGCCGAGCTCACCTGCGACGGGACGGGGGTGATCTCGCCATCGCGTTCAACCGTGAGCGCCCAGGCCGACGGTGTGCACATCGCTATCACCGACTCCGGCGAGGTGCCGGTCTCCTTCACGATCGTGGGGGCGGGCGGAGACGGGGCCGAACCGGGCGAGCGCAAGGAGACGGTGTGGCAGCTCCCGCCGGGTGACGCGACGATCTACTGCGGGGCGATCTCTGGCGGCGGCACGGACGCCTCGAGCTCGGCCAACCTGAACGTCGTGGACCCCAACAGGCTCTACGTCCCGGCGGGGCTCGATTGCGCGAGCGTGGTAGGAGAGGCCGGCTCGTACGCCGAAGGGGCGACCGGTTTCAGCGGGGACCCGGTTCAGGTGGCTCGCGATCATCTCTCGGGTCTCGAGTTCGACGACCTGGTTGAACGGGCCCTGTACCCGGAGAGCGAGCAGCCCGTCGTCCGTGTGGTCCGAGACGGAGCGGTGGTCGCGACCGTGCGGTTCTTCGACGACGGTCACGGGGGCTGGCTCGTCGATTCTCTCGGGAGGTGCGCCGACACGCCGATCGGTTCGAGCGAGGAGCCCGCGGGCGTTTCGGGCGCTCCGGTCGACCCAGGCGTCCTCTGCATCGACCTGCAGGTGCCGGGCGAGAGCGACAACATCCACGAAGGCTCCGATCTCCACGTGGACGGCCGCCACATAGACTTCGACACCGGCTGCCTGGTCGCGCCGGCCGGGGAGCCGCTCACGATCCTGTTCAGCAACCTCGACGAGGCGGTGCAGCGGAACATCTCGATCTACACCATGACGCCGTGCCTGCGGGACATCCTCGCCGAGGGGACCTCGCAGGTGTGTCCGCCGGAGACCTTCGAGCTCCCGATCTTCCGCGGCGAGATCATCACCGGCGTGTCCGAGATCGTCTACGAGCTCGGCCCGCTGGAACGCGGCGAGTACTACTTCCAGGACGACGTCCATCCAGCAGCCAACGGGTTCCTGATCGTGGGGTGAGGGCGTCGATCCGGGGCCGCAAGGCTCGAGACCCTGACGGGCCCGGACCCCCCGCGCGCGTTCGGCTAAGGTTGTGGCGAGCGCTGCTACAGTCGGGGGGGTACCCGGAACCGGTGGTTCCGGTGCGGGTGGAGTAGCGTCCGGCCCGGCCTACCCTCCCTTCCACGCGGGCGTGCCCGCGGGGTCGGGCCGGACCCTAGTCCCGGTCTGACAGGCCCCTACTCCTCGAGCAGTCCGGCGAGCTGGCGAGCGTTGTTCACCGCGAAGTCCCGGTAGCAGTTATTCATCAGCACGTGGGTTTCGCGCGCCTGGGAGGAGAGGTCGTGGATCTTCGGGACCCACTCGAGCAGCTCGGCCTGCGAGTACTCGTAGCGGAACCGCTCGGCCGCGGTCGCGTCCTTGCGGGACCAGGCGGCCGGGTCTCGGCCGTGGAACCGCACCATCGCGAGGTCCTTCGCGGTCGCCGCGGCCACCGGCGGCAGGGACGAGTCGAACCCCTGGGGCATGTCCACGCACACGAACGGTAGGTCGTGCCCCTCCAGGAAGCTCAGCGTCTCCTCGGCGTTGCGCTCCTCGAGCCAGGTCTTGTGCCGGAACTCGATCGCGATCCGGAAGTCCTTCAGTCGCTCAGCGCACTCGAGCACGTACTCCTTGCTCTTGCGCCCGATCACGAACCACTGCGGGAACTGGAACAGGACCGCGCCGAGCTTGCCCGCCGAGTGCAACGGCATCAACGCGTCGTGGAAGCGTTGCCACACCGCATCGACGATCGCCTCGGGGAGCTGTTCGCGGTAGAGGTTCCGCTTGCCCTCGAGCTCGTCGGGGAGCTCGGCCGCGAGGTCCTTGTAGAGCGAGTCGCGCCTCGTCGGGTGGTTCGTTAGGAGCGAGTACGCCTTGACGTTGAACGTGAAGTCCTTCGGCGTGCGCTCGATCCAGAGCACCGAGTTCCGCTCTGAGGGCGGGAAGTAGTAGGTGGAGTCGACCTCGACGAGCGGGAACTGCTCGGCGTAGTAGCGAAGGCGCGCCTCGGCGCTTCGTGCCTCGGGTGGGTAGAAGTGGCCCTCCTTCACGAGGGTCGGATCTGTCCAGCTCGAGGTCCCGACGAGCGTGCGGCCCACGGCCGCAGCCTACGACCCCTCGGCGACGTCGGGGTCGGCGGGTGGCTGCTTGCGGCCGAGGACCTTGTTCTTTGCCTGCTCGGCTTTCTGCTTGGCGAGGTTGAGGGCGCGCTCTGCCCAGACGTACTCGGTCGCAAGGACCGCAAGGCCAGCGATGATGACGAGGACCCCGGGGCCGGGCAGGACCATCATCGCGAGGCCGGCCAGGAGCAGCACGAACCCGAACACCGTGACGGCGATCCGCTTCCCGTTCCTCCCGATGAAGCGGATGGTCACGCCGAAGGGGAACCAGACCCAGTGCGCGATCCTCGGCATCGAGGGCCCATCGTACGATGCGGCCGCCACTGGATGCGACGCGACGAGCGAGAGGCCGGGCCGTCGCCGGCCCGGCCTGCATCATGCCGCTGGAGCTCGATCAGTCGTCGGAGTCGGTTCCGGCGTCCGAACCGCTTCCCGAGTTGTCCTCGTCGGTGTCAGAGTCGTCGTCCGAGCCGCTGCCCGAGTTGTCGTCGCCATCGTCGAGATCCTCGTCGACGTCGTCCGAGTCCTCTTGGTCGTCGTCGACGGAGCCGGTGCCCGAGTTCTCGCTCGGGCCGGAGTTGTCCTCGTCGACGTCCTCCACCTCGTCGGTGTGGTCATCGGCCTCGTCGTCCTCTGGATCGGACGTCACGCCCTGGCACTCGGGGTCGTTCGCGTGCTCGGCCTCGTCGCAGTTGCCGCTCACGTCGTCGCTCGGGTCATCCGAGGACGACGAGCCGCGGTCGTCGGTCGATGAGACCATCGGCACGCTCGCGCTCGAGTCAGAACCCTGCGCGAACGCGGTCACACCGAGCCCCACGATGAGCGCGAAAGCCGCGATCATCGCCACCATGCTCAGTACCTTCCGCATCCGTTCCTCCTTCTGTCGGGACGTGCTCCACCCTAGGCAAGGGCCGGTTAGCGGCCGTGCAGGGAGGTTCTAAGGGGGGGCTAAGGATCCCGGCTCAGTCGTCGTCGTGCTCGTCGTCGTCCGAACCTGAGCCCGAGGAGTCGTCCGAGTGGTCGTCGTCCGAGCCGGAGCCAGATCCGGAGCCCGAGCTGTTCGAGCCAGAGCCGGAGTTGTCTTCCGACCCCGAGCTCGACTCGGAGTCATCGTCCGAGCCGCCGCCGTGATCCTCGGGGCTCGGTGACGGAGACTTGGTAGCCCCCTGCTCAGGGGAGGGCGAGGCGTCACCGCCGCCTTCGTGGTCCGAGGGGCCGGGGCCCGAGATCACGGGCACGCTCGCCGGTGTCGAGAGATCCTGCCCGGCCAGGGCGAACGCCCCGAACGTCAGCAAGAGTGCCACGATCAGGCCGCCCAGGGCCCACCCCACGCCCATCAGCACGCGCCGCACCATGGCTCCAGGCTAAGACGCCTCCTGCTAAGAGCAGGTAAAGCCTCAGGGGGCCTGCTGGAGGCGGACCTCCACGCGCGTGCCGTCGCCCTCGGTGCTCGAGACCTCCAGACTGCCACCCCACTTCTCGGCCAGCTGGCGCGCGATCGCGAGCCCCAGCCCCGAGCCTCCCGAGGGCGATCCCGCACCACGGTAGAAGCGCTCGGTCACCTGGACGAGGTCGGCCGTGGGGATGCCGGGGCCGTGGTCCTGCACGGCGACCACCACGGCACCGTCGGCTAGCGCGGAGCCGATCGTGATCTCGCCGGGCGCATAGGCGAGCGCGTTATCGAGCAGGTTGTCCAGGATCTGGTCGAGGTCGGTGGGATCGGCTCGCGCGGTGCCGCCCTCGCCGCTCGACAGGAGCGTCGAGTCCAGGCTGCGAGCCCGCTCGTCCCACCGATCGCGCGCGCGCGTGACGGCCTCGCCGACGTCGACGCGCGAGGAGGCGCCTTCCTCGATCTGCCGCGCCATCACCAGCAGCCGATCGACGATCTCGGACAGGCGGTCAACCTCGCGATCCGCGGCTTCCAGGCGTTCGCGAACGGCGGGCTCGTGCGACTCGGCGATAGCGCCCTCCAGGCGGAGCTTCATCGCGGTGAGCGGCGTCCGCAGCTGGTGCGAGGCATTCGCGACGAACTCGCGCTGCGCCTGCGCCGATCGCTCCAGCCGACCCGCCATCTCGTCGAAGGAACGCC
>DATEDE010000057.1:0-7226 GCA_035286545.1 Actinomycetota bacterium
CATGCTCGGCCTGCTGCAGGACTACCGGCTCGCGGTCGGCTCGGGGTTCGCCGAGGGCCACGCCGTGTACCTGCTCGGCGAGACCCTGCCCGAGCTCGGCGGGAGCGAGTTCGCCGAGGTGGTGCTCGGCACGATCGCCGGACGCGCGCCGGCGCTCGATCTTGAGGCAGAGCAGAGGCTCAACCTCCTGCTGCTCGAGGCGTCGGGCGCCGACCTGCTCGCGAGCGCTCACGACTGCTCCGAGGGCGGCCTCGCGATCGCGCTCGCCGAGTCCGCGATCGCCGGCGGGACCGGGTTCGCGGTGGGCCTGCCCGGCGACCTGCCGCCACACGTTGCCCTCTTCTCCGAGTCGGCCTCGCGCGTGGTGGTGAGTGTCGACCCGGCGCGCGCCGCCGAGCTCGAGGACCTCGCAGGCACGCTCGGCTTGCCCCTCGCCCGGCTCGGGGAGACCGGAGGCCCGCGGATCGTCGTGGACAGCGTGCTGGACCTCGCGCTGATCGAGGCCACCGCCGCCTACGAGGAGGCGATCCCCAAGCTCCTCGCCGGGTGAACGTTCGGTGGTGTGCGGCTAGGACTCGGTGAGGATGATCAGCGTTTCCGCGCGGACGCCGTCGAACTTCATGGCATCGGCCGCGACTTCGGAGGCCATCGCTTCCTGGAACGTCGCCATGTCTGGGACCTCCACGATCAACCCCACGCGGTTCGAGCCCTCGGGATCGACGAACGTGCGCACGGTGATGCCCATGGGTCCGAAGACCTCGACCCGCTTCGGCGAACCGAGCCAGTGCTGGACATCGTCCACCTCGTGGAACGCTAGGAGCGTCGTCACCTCGTGTCCTCCTCGCTGTCAGGACCTCGCGGGCGGTGATGGATCGAACCACGCCCCCGCTGGCCGTCGGATCGGGCAACGCTACTCCAGCCCGTCTACCGGCGCGAATCCGCCTGGGCGTAAGTGATCGGAGACAGACTCCTTCCAAGCCAAGGGAGGCGATGCTGCAGGAGGCCCTGCGGCCGTGATGCGATCCGTGGTCAGATAGCCGCGTGACCGGGGCCGACCGCGAGGGGATCTCGCTCGAGGAGCTCGCGCTCGCGGCGCGCAATCACGCGATGCCGTACGAGGCGCTCCGCTACGACGTGACGCCCGTCGGGCTGCACTACCTGCTGATCCACTACGACATCCCCGACGTGGACGTATCCGCGTTCCGGCTGTCGGTCGGCGGCCACGTGGAGACCCCCCTCGAGCTGACGCTGGACGCGCTCCGCGCGATGCCCTCGACGACGCTCGCCGTCACGATGGAGTGCGCCGGCAACGGACGTGCGCTGCTCGAGCCCAGGCCGGTGAGCCAGCCGTGGCTCCTGGGTGCCGTCGGCAACGCCGAGTGGACCGGGGTCCCGCTCCGGGATGTCCTCGCGGGCGCCGGTGTTCGCGAGGGGGCCCTCGAGGTCCTGTTCACCGGCCGGGACCGTGGCGTCGAGGGCGACATCGAGCAGGCCTACGAGCGGAGCCTGCCGCTGGACGAAGCGATGCGCGAGGACGTGCTCCTCGCGTTCGAGATGAACTGGGGCTCGCTTCTGCCGCAGCACGGGTTCCCGCTCCGGATCCTCGTTCCCGGCTGGTACGGCATGGCGAGCGTGAAGTGGCTCGAGCGCGTGACCGTGCTCGCCGAACCCTTCGAGGGCTACCAGATGGCCACGAGCTACCGGATGCGAGAGGACCCCGATGACCCCGGCGAGCCGATCACGAGGATCTTCCCTCGCAGCCTCATGATCCCGCCGGGGATCCCTGAATTCGCGACCCGCGCCAGGGTCGCCGAGCCCGGGACACATCGGCTCGAGGGACGCGCCTGGTCCGGGTTCGGGCGGATAGAGCGCGTCGAGGTGAGCACCGACGATGGCGTGACCTGGGCGGACGCGGTCCTAGGCCCCGAGCCAGCGTCCGCGTTCGGGTGGCGGGCGTGGTCGTTCGACTGGCGTGCCGAGCCGGGGGAGCACGTCCTTTGCTGCCGCGCGACCGACTCGACCGGCCTCACTCAACCGCGCGAGCCCGAGTGGAACGTCGGCGGATATCGCAACACCGCGGTCCAGCGCGTGACCGTCCTCGTTCGCTGACCGTAACCAAGACGAACTCGGCCCAACGCCTCGGGCGTGCGGACCCAGGCTCGATCCCGATCCGTCTCGTCAGCTACCCGCGTGCGGAAGGCGGCCGCTTGGAGCGAGGCGGGCTCCGCGATCACTGTCGCGTGGTCGAAGGTAGACCAGACAGAACTCATTCCCCTCTGGGTCTCGCATCACGCGCCAACGGTATCCGTACTCGTCGAAGTCCTGATCTCGTGAGCCACCGAGCCGCTCCACCAAGGCGGTGACCGCCTCCACGTCGTTGACGTGAAGGTCAACGTGCGATCGGTTCTTCTGGATCTTCGGCTCGGGGACGCGTTGGAACGACATGTAGGGCGCCCCCCGATCCGGGGGGGCGATCCCCGCGTAGTGCACGGGTTCGCCGATCGACTCGTACTTCTCCACCCCCAGAAGCTGAGCCCAGAAGGTTGCAAGGCGGTCGGGATCCGCGCAGTCGATGACCACAGCGCCGAGGCGTACGCCCAACGGTGATGCATCGACGTCGTCCATGTGCGAACGCTACCGAGGTGCAGGCGCTCTTCACAGGTCTACGTTGCGCTTCCCGCAACGTGGAGGTCGGGAGATCGAAGGACCGCCCGGCGCGCCGCGCGGGCTGACTGCGCCGGGGCTCGGAAGGCCGGTGCTAGCATCAGGCTTCCATGGGAGCCGAGAGCCCGAAGGACGAGTGCGGAGTCTTCGGCGTGTGGGCCCCGGGTGAGGACGTGGCCCGGCTGATCTATTTCGGGCTCTTCGCCCAGCAGCACCGCGGTCAGGAATCCGCCGGGATGGCGGTCTCCGACGGCGAACACCTGCTGGTGTTCAAGGAGCTCGGCCTGGTCTCGCAGGTCTTCGACGAGGCGACCCTCTCGACCCTCCGAGGCGACCTCGGCATAGGGCACAACCGCTACTCGACCACCGGCTCCACCACATGGGAGAACGCGCAGCCGGCCTTCAAGACCGACGGCCAACGCTCGCTCGCCCTCGGGCACAACGGGAACCTCGTCAACACGCTCGACCTCGCGGGACGGGTCGGCAGGCCCGGCGCCGCCACCACCGACTCGGACCTGGTCGCCACGATCCTCGCGCGGCACCCCGGCGAGGACCTCGAGGCCGCCCTGCTCGATGTGCTCCCGCAGCTCGAGGGCGCATTCTCGTTCGTCGTCACCGACGAGCGGACGGTCTTCGCGGCGCGGGACCCGCACGGCCTGCGCCCGCTCTCGATCGGACGCCTCCCCAAGGGTTTCGTCGTGGCCTCCGAGACCTGTGCCCTGGACATCGTGGGCGCCACGTTCGTGCGCGACGTGGAGCCGGGCGAGCTCGTCCGGATCGACGACCGTGGCCTCGAGACCTTCCGATTCGCGCCGCTGCAGCGGAGCGCGCTCTGCATCTTCGAGTACGTGTACCTGGCGAGGCCCGACTCGCGGATCCGCGGCGTGACCGTGCACGAGGTTCGCCGCGAGCTCGGCCGCCGTCTCGCGGTCGAGGCGCCCGCCGACGCCGACCTCGTGATCCCGGTGCCCGACACGGGGCACTCGGCGGCGTCGGGCTACGCCGAGGTCTCTGGGATCCCCTACGGCGAGGGCCTCATGAAGAACCGGTACGTGGGTCGGACGTTCATCCAACCCTCGCAATCGCTGCGCGAGCGTGGCGTGAAGCTGAAGCTCAACCCGATGCCGGATTCGGTGCGCGGCAAGCGGCTCGTCGTGATCGACGACTCGATCGTGCGCGGGACCACTACCCGGCAGATAGTCCAGGCGCTCCGCGAGGCCGGCGCGACCCAGGTCCACACGCGCATCACCTGCCCGCCGATCCGCTGGCCGTGCTTCTACGGCATCGACATGTCTTCGCGCTCCGAGCTGATCGCAGCCGACCTCGCGGTCGAGCAGATCCGCGAGTACGTGGGCGCCGACTCGCTCGGCTACCTCTCGCTCCAGGGCATGGTGGCCGCCACCGGGCAGGGCACGGACGAGTTCTGCCGGGCGTGCTTCGACGGGGAGTACCCCATCCCGATCCCCGAGCACGCCGGCAAGTTCCTGCTCGAGCACCCCGCGAAGTCGTGACCGGGGGTGCGGGGGACGCAAGCAGTGAGCGAGCGACGCGAGCGAACGTCGTCCCCCGCGTGACCTCGGAGGCCTACCGCCGGGCCGGCGTCGACCTGGAGGCCGGGGCAAAGGCGGTCGAGGTGATCCGGGACCTGGCCGCCGGCGCCTCACGTCCCGAGGTCGCTGACGGCGTGGGCGGGTTCGCGGGTCTGTTCGACATCGGGCAGGGCAGGTTCCTGGCCGCGGCGACCGACGGCGTCGGGACCAAGCTCGAGGTCGCGCGCCTCGCCGGGCGACTCGACACCGTCGGGATCGACCTCGTCGCGATGTGCGCGGACGACGTGGTGTGCACCGGCGCGGAGCCGCTGTTCTTCCTCGACTACCTCGCGGTCGGCAAGGTCCTGCCCGAGCGGGTCGCGTCGATCGTCGCCGGCGTCGCCGAGGGCTGCCGTCGCGCGGGGTGCGCGCTGCTAGGGGGCGAGACTGCCGAGCACCCCGGCACGATGGCCGAGGACGCGTTCGATCTGGCCGGCTTCTGCGTGGGCGTCGTGGACGAGGCCTCGATGCTCGGACCCCACCGCGTTCGAGCGGGGGACGCTCTCGTTGGGCTCGCCTCGAGCGGGTTGCATTCGAACGGCTACTCCCTCGTCCGGCGCGCCCTGCTCGAGCAGGCGGGGTACGGGCTCGACGAGGTGCTGCCGCGGATCGGCCGGCCGCTCGCCGACGAGCTCCTCGAGCCGACCACGATCTACGCGCCGCTCGTGCTGCAGCTCGCGCGCGCGGGGCTGGCAAGCGCCGCAGCTCACGTGACGGGCGGCGGCATCCCCGAGAACCTCTCGCGCGTCCTGCCGGACGGGCTCGCCGCCGAGGTGGCGTGGGGGTCGTGGCCTGTGCCGGTGATCGTCGAACTCGTCGGCGAGGTGGCCGGGGTCTCCGAGCATGACCTGCGCGCCACGTTCAACCTCGGGGTCGGCATGGTGCTCGTCGTGCCCGAAGACCGAGCCGACGAGGCGGTCGCCGGCGCCGCCGACAGGGGAGCCACGGCGTTCCGGATAGGCACGGTCTCCGCCTGACCGCCGGAGACTGACTACGTACCCGTGGTCCGTCCCGGATCGACGGGTAAGGGGCGGGGGAGACCGGCCGGTCCCGCGAAGGGGTCTTCGGTCCGATGGCTACGGCTCGGGGGGTGCCGATACCTTCCAAGATGATGGCGACGGAGACGTCGACCCGTGTGCTCGTCGTTGACGACGAGCCGCAGGTCTTGTGGATGCTGCAGTTCAGTCTGGAGGCCGAGGGCTACCAGACCTACTCGGCGCGCGACGGCATCTCCGCCCTCGACGAGGTGAGGGAGCACCACCCGAGCCTGATGCTCCTCGACATCATGATGCCCATGATGGACGGCTGGACCGTCCTGGAGAACCTCCGCCGGCTCCCCGAGGACGAGCGTCCGCGCGTGGTGGTCGTCTCGGCGCGCTCGAGCCTGCGCGATCGCGCGAAGGCCGCCGAGCTCGGCGCCGACGCGTTCGTCGCCAAGCCGTTCAACGTGGACGACCTGCTCGGCGTCCTGCACGACCTGGAGCAGGTCGGCTAGGCCCGGCTACGAGGTCGCGAGTCCGGCCTCGGACAGCAGGGCCAGGAGCGGCTCCACCAGCTGGTGCGGGGCGGCGACGGTGAGGATCGACCCATCGGGCTGCTCGACGAGATGGAGCGCGCCGCCCGCGGCGGTCACGATGGCACTCCCCGCCGAGATGTCCCACTCCGCCAGATAGAGCTCGTAGTAGGCGTCCACCTCGCCGCTCGCGGTCGAGACGAGGTCACAGGCGGCCGAGCCGCTCCGGCGGATGTTCGCGACGCGACCGACCACGTGGGCGAGGACGTGCGCCTGCCCGACGCGCTGCTCGGGCCCGTACGCGAAGCCGGTGGCCAGCACGGCGGCCTCGAGCGAGCTCCGCGTCGATGGCCGGATCGGCCGACCGTCGCGGACGGCGCCCTGCCCAAACACGCCCTCGGTCCGCCTACCCAGGGCGTCGATCACCACCCCGATCACCGGCCGGCCGTCTACCTCCACGCCGATCGAGACCGCGTACCCGGGGTACCCGAGCACGTAGCTCGCCGTGCCGTCGAGCGGGTCGACCACCCAGCGGACGCCGCTCGAGCCCGCTCGGTCGGTGCCCTCCTCGCCCACGACCGCGTCGTTCGGCCGCGTGGCGAGGATCCCCTCCACGATCGCGCCCTCGGCCGCGCGGTCGATCTCGGTGACGACGTCGCCGATGTTGGACTTCTGGTCGATCCGGAACGCCTTCTCGCGCCCCTGGCGGTGGATAGCCGCAGCGCGCTCGGCGAGCTCGACCGCGAGCGCCCGGAGCTCGTTCAGGTCAGCGGGCGAAACGCTGGTGCTCCTTGGGAACGACGGTGGTCCCGACCGCCCGGCACGTTAGGACCGGCTCGTCCAGGAACTCTGCCGCCGACTCGCTGACGTCGCCGCGCGCTCCACCGATCTTCCAGACCTCGAACTCGCACGTCCGGCTGCTGTTGCCCACCTTCACGATGCGCCCCTTGGCTTCGATCCAGTCACCGGCGTAGAGCGGCGCGAGGAACTCGACCGACCCGTACGCGCGGAACAGACCCTCGTCGCCGTCGTGGCGCATCGCGAGCTCGGTGATGAGGTCCCCGATGATCTCTAGCTGCTTCGCGCCGGCCACCAGGTTCCCCCCGTAGTGCGCGTCCTCGGATCCGAGCCGGCGGCGGATGTACGCGGTGGGCAACTCCTCGCTCATCGGTGGTCTCCTCCGTCCCTAGCCCTCGACGACCTTGCCGTAGCGGACACCGCGCAGCGGCACGCGCGCGAGCTCGCCGTCCTTGCGCCGGACCATGTAGGTCTCGGCGCCCTCGTCGTAGTACTCGAGCACGCCCACGGCCTCGCCGAGGAACCCGTTCGGCAGCTCGAACTGGAACGAGACGCGCTTGCCGACGTCGCCCGGAGTCACGAGGTTCTGGCCCTTCACGGCGGCAGGATATCCGACGCCCTACCGCGGCAACGCCTCGAGCCGCTCGCGCGAAGAGAGCAGT
>DATEDE010000058.1:0-4348 GCA_035286545.1 Actinomycetota bacterium
GTGACCGCGAACTCGGACAGGATCTCAAGTAGGAACGCCTCGAACTCGTCGTCCGCGCGGTCGAGCTCGTCGACCAGGAGCACGGCCCTGGAGCCGGCTCGGATCGCGGCCAGGAGCGGACGCTCGACGAGGTACTCGGGCCCGAACAGGTCCTGCACGTGCGCCTCGGCCGTCACGTCCTGCATCGCGCGGACAGCGATCAGCTGCTTGGAGTAGTTCCACTCGTACAGCGCCTGGGAGGCGTCGATCCCCTCGTAGCACTGGAGCCGGATCAGCTCTCGCCCCAGCAGCGAGGAGAGCACCTTGGCCACCTCGGTCTTGCCGACGCCCGCCTCGCCCTCGAGCAGTAGCGGCTTGTTCAGCGAGACCGCGAGGTAGATCGCGGTGGACAACCCGCGGTCGGCGAGGTAGTGCTCGCGCCCGAGCGCCCCCTGGAGCTGCTCGACCGTCTCGAACGGAACGCTCACCGCCCGAGCGTACCCGACGTGCGAGGGGTCGAACGTGCGCGGATGCCGCGACCGGCCGGGCGGTCCGGCGGTAGGGTTCGGCGATGGAGACCGAAGCAGGGCCGCAGGATCGGGCGAGGGGCCGCCCCCTCAAGCGCCTGGCGCTCGCCTTGGTCTCGCCGAACAGCTACGGGATGGTGCTCGCCCTCATCGTGGTCACGTACGTCGCCGCGGTGTCCCTGACGGGCCCACGCACCTCCCCGACCGTCGTGCTGATGCAGGTCGTGACCGTCTGGTTCGCCCTGCGGACCTCACGAGCCCGTCGAGGGACCCGACTCGTCGCCGACGTGATCTTGGCCCTCGCGTTGCTCGCCGCGATCGGGAGCGTGCTCGGGGCCGATGACGGAGCCTGGAGGGGACTGCCGGTCGTGAGCGCCCTGCTGTACTTCGTGGCCCCGATCTCGATCATCAGGCACCTGGTTGCCCGTCCCGCCGTGGACCAAGAGACGATCCTGGGCGCCCTCGCCGCCTACCTGCTGATAGGGATGTTCTTCGCGTTCACCTACCAGGGGATCGGGGCGTGGCAGGACGGACCGTTCTTCGGCCCCGATGGCGAAGGCACCATGCCGCAGATCCTGTTCTTCAGCTTCACGACCCTGACCACCACGGGGTACGGGAACCTCGTGCCTGTGGCGAACCCGGGGCAGACCTTCGCCGTCACGGAGATGCTTGTCGGGCAGCTGTTCCTGATCACCGCCTTCGGCAAGCTGGTCAGCGCATGGCGCCCCGCGCGATGGGGCCTCGCCCCGCCCGCCGCGATGGCCGGGACCGAGGCGGCCTCTTCGCCTCCGGACGACCCGGAGGAGACGTGATGCTCGACGCCTTCCTGCTCGGAGCCGCCGGCGGGCTGCTCGCGATGCTGACGGACTCGCTGATGCCGTTCGCGCTCGAGCGCGGGGGCACGTGGGCGGGCATCTGGACGGTCGTCGGGTTCGCGTCCTCGCTCGCGACTACGTCCACCTGAGACGCGAACGGGGCCCCGTACTACCGGGGCCCCGTCGGGCTTGCGGAGCGACGAGCGCTACTCCATCACGTCGCGACCGTGCGTGGTGAGCGCCCAGATGACCGAGATCGCCGCCAGGATCATCAGGAACGCCCAGAACGGCTGGTACGGCAGCCAGGCGAACGCGGAGATGCCGCTCACCATCGCCATGATGACACCGACCGTTCGGGCCCAGACCGCGCCGGTGAACAGGCCGAAGCCCGCGAACACGACGACGATCCCCACCAGCAGGTTGATCCATCCCCAGGTCGACGAGTCGAACTTGAAGACGTACTCCTGGGTGATGACCATGAAGTCGTCGTTCACGATCGCCGCGAGACTCGCGATCGCGTGCCACACGCCCACCATCATCATGATGAAGGCGGCGAAGAAGGTCCACCCGATCGCCCAGCCGCTGGGCTGCTGCTGCGACATACGCCCCCCTCCGGGGCGCCGGGTCGCGGTCGTAGATCGCGCGGCCGGCGGATCCCCCTCGTTCCCTTCCGCGCCGGGATGCTTACTTCGGGAAACAGGCCCCTTTCCAAGACCTTCGGGCCTGCAGTGCAAGGTCGGAACGGGCTCGGGCTCGGGGCGGTCAGCGGGCCTCGGGCGGCCTCGGGGACATCGGGGGTGGGAGCGGGGCACGGATCCCACGCTCGGCCAGGCGCTGGGTGATCCTCTCGCGGAGCAGGCGCTCGACGTCGAAGCGCTTGGACGGGAGCGTCTCCGCGACGGCGCGGATCACCACGCCGGTGTCGCTGGTGGTTTCGACGCCCAGCACCGCGGGACCGTCCTTCACCCACTCCAGGAGCTGTGGGTCCTCGCGCATCTCGGCGAACAGCTCGTCGATCAGACCGCGGACCTGCTCGGGATCCTGGCCGTAGGCGAACCGAGTGTCGATGATCGCGCGGGCCCAGCCCCGGGACTTGTTGCTGACGACCTGGATGTTGCCGTTGGGCACGACGTGCAGCGTCCCGTCGTACGCGCGGAGCGCCGTGGCCCGCAGCGTGAACCACTCGATCCGCCCGAGCACGGGGTCGGCGGTCGTTCGCACCTCGACCGTGTCGCCGACGCCGAACTGGTTCTCGAGCAGGATGAAGAAGCCGGTGAGCGAGTCCTTCACGATGCTCTGCGCGCCGAACCCGAGCGCCACGCCGGCGATCCCGGCCCCAGCGATCAGCGGCGCGAGGTTCACGTTCAGGTAGCCGAGCACGATGAGCACCGCGGTCGTCCAGACCAGGACCGTGGCCGTCGCGGACAGCGCGTGCGCGAGCGTCGCGGCGCGCTGGATGTTGCCCGCCTCCGACGCGCTCGGGGCGGCCTCGAGCCGTTCCCGGAAGCGCTTGACGACCTGGTGGAGCACGAGGGTCACGACGGCGGCGACCACGATCGTGATGACGATCGGGAGGCCCTTGTCGCGGAGCCAGGTGCCTTCCTCGAAGAACGCCAGCATGACCGTCATTCAGTCAGACACGCGGGCCGCAGTCAAAGACCGGGGGCGGGCGCAGAAGGCGCCCGCCCCCGGTGGCCACGCGGGGCGTCTCCCCGACGACCTACCTCGACATCGCCTCCTCCAGCGCCCGCCGGACGAGCACCTTGACGAGCTCGCTGCGGTACTCGGCGCTCGCGAACGCATCTGAGGGTGGGCTCGTGCCCTCGGCCGCCAGCTGCGCCGCCGTCGCCGGGTCGGCGCCCTCGGCGAGCTCCTCTTCCACCGCGGTCGCCCGGATCGGCCGGTCGCCCATGTTGGTGAGCGCGATGGCCGCACCGCTCCCGTTCGCAGCGAGCGCGGCGACGCCCACGAGCGCCCAGTCCTGCGCCCGGCGGTGGAACTTGATGTAGCTCCACCCCCGCGCCTCGGTCCGTGGCACCCGCACCTCGGTGAGGATCTCGTTGGCCGCCAGGTCGGGCTCGAACAGGCCGCGGAAGAAGTCCCCGGCCGGGACGTTGCGCATCGCCCCGTTGGGGCCGCGTATCACGAGCTCGGCACCCAGCGCCACGAGCACCGTGGGCATGTCCGAGGCCGGATCGGAGTGCGCGCACGAGCCGCCGATCGTCCCCATATGCCGGACCTGCGGATCCCCGATCTCCGAGGCCGTGTACGCCACGATCGGGCACAGCTCCTGCAGGACCGGGCTGTTGGCGACGTCGTGGTGACACGTCAGCGCGCCGATCGCGACCTGGGCCCCCTCCTCCCGGACGTAGCTCAGATCGGTGATCCGAGAGATGTCGACGAGCATCGACGGTCTGGCCAGTCGCAGCTTCATCAGCGGCAGCAGCGAGTGCCCCCCCGCCAGGATCTTGGAGTCGGGGGTGTCGGTCAGGACCTGGATCGCGTGGTCGATGAACTCGACCCGCTGGTACTCGAACGGCGCCGGGATCATGCCGCACCTCCCTTCGCCTCGCGGATGGCTCTCCAGACGCGTTCGGGCGTGGCGGGGCGCTCGACGTCGGTGACGCCGAGGTGCGACAGCGCGTCGACGACCGCGTTGATCACGGCCGGTGGCGACGCGATCGTCCCGGTCTCCCCCACCCCCTTGACCCCGAGCTCGTTCGTCGTCGACGGGGTCTCGTGCCTGCCCACGATCATGCTCGGCACCTCGGTGGCGGCCGGCACGAGGTACTGCGTCATCGAGGACGTGATCAGGTTCCCTCGCTCGTCGTAGATCGCCTCCTCGGCCAGCGCCTCGGCGATCCCCTGAACGACCCCTCCCATGACCTGGCCGTCCACGATCTGGGGGTTGATGATCGTGCCCACGTCGTCGACCGCCACGTACTTCGTGACCTCGACCTCGCCGGTCTCCGTGTCCACCTCGACGACGCAGATGTGCGCCCCGAAGGGGAACACGAGGTTCTCCGG
>DATEDE010000059.1:0-2761 GCA_035286545.1 Actinomycetota bacterium
ACTTCATGCTCGGGGAGTACGAGGACTCGGTCCGGCTCGGCTTCATCGGGCAGGAGCGCGCCGAGGGCGCCGAAGGCCTGAACATCCACTGCCTCAACTGGGCGGGCGCGAGCCTGTTCCACCTGGGCGAGTGGGACCGGGTCCTCGAGGCGTTCCGCGAGGCCGTAGCAGCCATGGGCGGGCGAGCCGACGACCCCCCCTATTTCATGATGAACCTGTTCGGCGCAGCCGCGTTCGTGCACGAAGCGCGGGGACTCGAGGGCGCGGACCGCCTCCTCACCATCTTGCGGGACTCACGCGGATTCGTCCACGGAGGGAGGGTGCTCGCGAGCAACTGGCTCGCGTGGGCGGTCGCACGGCGCGGCGAGCACGAGCGCGCGTGGGAGCTCATCGACGAGTCGGCGGTCGAGTCGATGACGATGCGACCGTTCCAGGACCAGGTGGCAGCGGAGCTCTTCGCGCTGACGGCACGATGGGACGAGGTTCCTGCGTTCCTGGGCGACGCCAGGGCGTACGCCAAGGCCGCCGAGCTACTGGCGCTGCCGGTCCATCTCGACCGGCTCGAGGGACAGCACGCGCTCGCTGCCGGCGACGCGGAGCGCGCGCTCGAGCTGCTGGAGGGGGCCAGGCGCGGGTTCGCCACACTCCAGGCCGAATGGGAGCGCGCCCGCACGGAGCTCGACCTCGCCGACCTACTGATCGCCGTCGACAGGACCGAGGAGGCACGCTCGATGCTCGACGCCGCGACACACGATCTGCAGCGGGCGGGTGCCGTGCTGGAGCTCGAGCGGCTCGGGTCGCTCAGGACTCGTCTTAGCTGAGGCTTAGCCGCGGCTGAACTGCAGGACCGGCGTGCCCTCCGCATCGCTCATGGACATCAAGCGGCCCTCGACTGCGTACCTCGCCACCCCGGCGAGGAGCTGGAGGTACCGATCCTCGACGTCCTGCTCGTTGGGTGGGCAGATCTTCTTCGTACGCGATCGGGCCGAAGGAGATCTGGTCCCCGGTAGCCTCGTAGGTCGCGTTGTAGTCGTTACAGCCGGAGATGCCGCTCATCGTCGAGCCGTCGAACTGCGCGATCACGCCGACGTCCACGATCTGTGTGTTCCCGTCCGCGTCGAGCATCTGGGTGAGAACCCATGGATCGCCCTCGAGATCCGCAGGGTTCTGGGCGCCTGGCTCCGAACCTCCGTCGTCACCCCCGCAGGCGGTCAACAGCGCACCGAACACGAGCAAGGGGACGACGGCCGCGATCCAGCGAGGGCCCCTCAGGCCGAGCGTTCCTGCCGCTCGCGCTTCTTCGCCTCCTTGAGCGGTACGAGGGTGGGGTTCACCTTGCTTCGGACGACCTCGCCGTCGATAACGCACTTCGTCACGTCGCTACGCGAGGGCAGCTCGTACATCGTGTTCAGCAGGACCTCTTCCATGATCGCGCGGAGGCCCCGCGCACCGGTGGCCCGCAGGATCGCCTGGTCGGCGATCGCGTCGAGCGAGTCGTCGGAGAACTCGAGCTCGACGCCGTCGAACTCGAAGAACTTGCGGTACTGCTTCACCAGCGCGTTCTTCGGTTGGGTGAGGATGTCGATGAGCGCCTGCTTATCCAGGTTGTGGACGTTGGTGATCACCGGAAGTCGGCCGACGAACTCGGGGATCAGCCCGTACTTGAGCAGGTCCTCGGGGAGCACCTGGCCGAGGATCGCACCCAGGTCCTTCTCCTCGACCCGCCGCACGTCGGCGCCGAACCCGATCCCGCGCGAGCCGATCCGGCTCTCGACGATCTTCTCGAGCCCCGCGAACGCGCCGCCGCAGATGAACAGGATGTTCGTCGTGTCGATCTGGATGAACTCCTGGTGCGGGTGCTTGCGGCCGCCCTGCGGCGGGACGCTGGCGGTGGTGCCCTCCAGGATCTTCAGGAGCGCCTGCTGCACGCCCTCGCCGGACACGTCGCGCGTGATCGACGGGTTCTCGGACTTGCGTGCGATCTTGTCGACCTCGTCGATGTAGATGATCCCGGTCTCGGCCTTCTTCACGTCGTAGTCGGCCGCCTGGATCAGCTTCAGCAGGATGTTCTCGACGTCCTCGCCGACGTAGCCTGCCTCGGTCAGCGCCGTGGCGTCCGCGATCGCGAACGGAACGTTCAGCATCTTCGCGAGGGTCTGCGCGAGGAGCGTCTTGCCGCACCCGGTCGGCCCCAGGACCATGATGTTCGACTTCTGGAGCTCAACCTCCGTGTCCTTGGTCCCGACCTGGATCCGCTTGTAGTGGTTGTAGACGGCTACCGAAAGGACCTTCTTGGCGTTGTCCTGGCCGATCACGTATTCCTCGAGGAACGAGTAGATCTCCTGCGGCTTGGGGAGCTCTTCGAGCTTGAGCTCGGAGGTCTCGGACAGCTCCTCCTCGATGATCTCGTTGCAGAGATCGATGCACTCGTCGCAGATGTACACGCCGGGGCCCGCGATGAGCTTCTTGACCTGCTTCTGCGACTTCCCGCAGAAGGAGCACTTCAAAAGGTCGGAGTCGCCGATCCTCGCCATGCCCCTGGCCCCCTGTTCGAGCGTCCGATCCTACTCGGGCGGCAATCCTACGACGCGCCCGCGGCCGCCGCAGCGAGTTCGGGTGTCAACTTCCGGCTGGTGATCACCTCGTCCACCACCCCGTACTCGACGGCCTCCTCGGCCGTGAGGATGTAGTCACGGTCGGTGTCCTTGGCGACCTTCTCGAGCGGCTGGCCGGTGTGCTCGGCGATCAGCTCCTCGAGCAG
>DATEDE010000060.1:0-11846 GCA_035286545.1 Actinomycetota bacterium
CGATGCGGCCCTCAGCGTGAACCCGCGCTCGGTCCGCGAGATCGCAGCGGCGATCGAGTCGGTGTGCTCGGACGCAGAGCTCGCCGAGAAGCTCGCGGCACGCGGACGCGCCAGGGCGGAGCGCTTCTCGTGGGACGAGACTGCGCGCCTCACGCTCGGCGTGTACGAGCAGGTGATGGGCGCCAAGTGAAGGTCTCGCTCATCGCCACCGTGCTGAACGCCGGCGACCGCCTAGAGGGATTCCTGGCGTCGGTCTCGCGGCAGACGAGACCGCCCGACGAGGTCGTCGTGGTCGACGGCGGCTCGACCGACCGGACGCTCGAGGCGCTCCGCGAGGCCGCAGGGATCACCCTCCTCGAGGAGCCGGGTGCGAACGTCGCGCGGCGCCGCAACATGGCTATCGCGGCGGCCACGCACGACGTCATCGCGGCCTCCGACGCCGACCGCGTGCTCGAGCCCGACTGGCTGGGAAGGCTCCTCGAGCCGCTCGAGGCAGGCGCCGACGTCTCGATGAGCCTCCACCGTATCCATGCCGAGTCGTTCCTCCAGCGGTGCATGGCGTGCGTGAGCCCGCCCGACGCCGACGAGGTCGAGGAGGCGACCCCCATGCCGAGCGGCCGCTCGGTCGCCTACACGCGCGAGGCGATCGAGCGCGCGGGCGGCTACCCCGAGTGGCTCGACATCGGCGAGGACGTGTTCGTGGAACACCTCCGCGATCTCGGCCTCGACGTGCGCCTGGCCAAGGACGCGATCGTGGATCGGCCACCGCGCGATCCGCTCGGCGCGACTTGGTGGCGGTACTTCAGCCACGCTCGCGGCGACGCGATCGCCGGGATGTACCCCGAGCGGCACGCGGTGCGCCTCGGCGCGTACTCGGGGGCGCTGTGGGCGTGGTCTACGAGGGGCACCGTGCGTAAGCTCGCGACGATCGCCGGTGCCGCTTCTTACGCTTCCACCCCGCTCCGGCGCGTCGCCACGCGCTTCGAGGACCCTGCCGAGCGCGCGAAGGCGATGCTCACGGTCCCCGCGCTCATCGCGTTGGTCGACGCCGCGAAGATCGCCGGCTACCTTGCGGGCCTGCCGAGGCGGCGTCAACCCTCGTAGTCGTAGAAGCCGCGACCGACCTTCCGGCCGAGGCGCCCCGCCGCGACCATCCGCTTGAGCAGCGGCGGGGGCGCGAACGCGAGCTCCCTGAACTCCTCGAAAAGCACGTTGGCGACGAACAGATGCGTGTCCAGGCCGATCAGGTCGACCAGGCGGAGCGGGCCCATCGGATGGTTCAGGCCGAGGTGGATCGCCGTGTCGATGTCCTCGCGGGTGGCGAACCCTTCTTCCAGCATCCGCACCGCGTTGTTCAGGTACGGGATCAGCAGCATGTTCACGATGAAGCCGGCCCTGTCCTGCGACTCGACGGTGGTCTTGCCCAGCACCACGCCGTAGGCGCGCCCGAACTCGATCGTCTCGTCCGAGGTGGTGATCGCCTTCACGAGCTCGATCAGCCCCATCACCGGGACCGGGTTGAAGAAATGCATCCCGAGGACCTTCTCCGGACGCTTCGTCGCGGCACCGAGGTCGACTATCGGGATCGACGACGTGTTGGAGGACAGGATCACCTCGGGGCGGGTGATCTCGTCGAGGCGGCGGAAGAGCGCAACCTTCGTGTCAAGGTCCTCGGTCGCGGCCTCGATCACAAGGTCGACGTCGGCGAGATCGGTCACGTCGGTCGTACCCGAGATCCGTCCGAGCACAGCGGTGCGCTCCGCGTCCGCCATCCGTTGGCGCTCCACCGCGCGGAGGGTAGAGGTCTCTATCCGGGTGCGGCCCGCCGCGACGAGCTCGTCGCTCGCCTCGAGGAACACCACACGCTGACCCGCTCGGGCCGCTACCTCCACGATGCCCGACCCCATCAGGCCGCAGCCGATGACCCCGACGGTCCGAACGTCCTCAGCCTTCACGCGGCAAGCCTAGCGTCTGACCCGGAACCCGCACGCGGGACAACGCTCTTCGGCTAGGGGGACGCTCGCACCGCAGTAGGGGCAGGTCCCGGGCTCGCGAGCGGCGCGAGGGTTCTCCTCCGCGGCTCCGTCGTTCACCGCCCGGCGGCGATGGCGCAGGGCGGGGACCAGCAGCACGAGCGCCACGATGAGCACAGGCAGGAGGAACTCGTCCCATCCGCCCTGGTGCGCCAGCAAGCGCATCACCCTGACAGGATCAGCAGGCCGGTCGCGGTGAAGACGATCATGACGGCGAGCAGCGCGTACTGGGTCCGGAGCGCGACGTCCGGCGGGTAGGCGGCGATCGCACGATCGTGCGCTAGGATCACTCCGCTGACGTGGCCGACGACGATCGCCACCACCTGCGCGTACCAGATCGTCGTCGCAGAGAGCAGCGTTAGGTTCACCAGGTGGTCCGCCGTCCCGAACAGGTTCCACCCGCGCCCGAACGGGTCCGATAGCACGGCGATGCCTATCTGCCCCTCGATCAACAGGAACGAGAGGTAGTGGGCGACCACGTACGCGAAGGCGATCGGCACCAGGCTGTGCGCGAACCGCACCGCCGGGACGTGCCACCCCTCCCCCGTGATGCGCCCGGCTACCGACATCGCGAGCGCGTACAGCCCTGATACCACGAGGATCGTCCCCAGCAAGCCGGCGGTCTCGGCGATGGTCTCGGGCAGGCCGGTGAGCGCACCGGTCCAGTCGCCCCAGAGCGAGGAGCGACCGAACCCGTCGAACGTCGTCGAGCCGAGCGCGACCAGGATCAGGGCGAGCAACCCCGGCTTGGGTTCGAGACCCGCCAGGCCGGCCAGCGGCGGGCGCCACACGACGAGCCCGTCGGGATCGCGCGAGAGCGGAGCCATCCGAGCGAACAACCCGAGGTAGACCGCGAACGCCTCGCCGTGCCGGACCCACGCCCGCCGCCCGTAAACGGCCATCCCACCGAGCGTGATCAGCGTGTATCCGGCGATCACGAAGCCGAGAGTCCCCGGCCGGCCGGCGAACGGATCCACGAGCTCCAGCCATACGAACCCGAACAGCAAGATCGCGGCCGGCCAGGTGCCCCAAGCCTTCGGGTAGGGCCGCGTCGGCTCGCGCTCGGACTCGTCGAACCCGAGCAGCCGACCGAGCGTGTCGAACGGCGAGAGCGTGGCCCACAGGTTCCCCACGAACGCATGCGCGAACGCGAGGCCCACCCAGAACCACACGAAGACGACGACCGGACCGATCGTCTCGGTCGGCGAGAGGGGAAGGAACGACGCGATCATCACGACGGCGAAGAACCCGAGCGAGAGGATCCGCACGGTCCACTCGAGCATCCTGTTCGTGAGGACCCGCTGCAGCGCCGAAGCTCGGCCGCGGCGCTCCGGCCTCCCCTCGAACCTCGGCTCGCGCCAAAGCGACGCGAGAGCTACGAACGAGATCACGAGCGCCGTGCCCGCGCCGAACACGAACATCCAGCGAGGCACCGGCAGGTCGACCCGACCGCCGAGGCCGTGCGCGAGGATGCCGTGGAGCGTCAAGGAACGACCGAGAGCTCCAGCAGCAGGAGCCCCGCGGATTCCAGCTCGACCTCGTACACGCCGGGCGCGTCCGCACGGAAGACGATGACCGCCGCCTCCAGCGGCGTTACGTCAGCGGTCAGGTCGTAGCCGTGGACGTGCACCTCGTCTGAGACGTCGGCCTTCACCACGATCCGCACACGCTCGCCCTGCGTGACCTCGACCTCGCCGGGTCCCGCGATCTCGCCGTCCTCAACCTCGATCTCGATCTCGACGGCGTCGGGGATCGGAGACTGGCTCGGCGTCTCGGTCGGGCTCGGCGTCTCGGTCGGGCTCGGCGTCGGTGCCGGCTCGTCATCGCCGGGTCTCAGGACCAGGAACAGCAGGACGACCGCGGCGACACCCGCCACGATGGCGACCCAACGAGACGGCTTCATCGTCTCCTCCTCCTGGGCTCGAGTAGGGGCGAGCGTCCTCTACGCACCGGTCAGCAGACCTGGGCGAGCAACGGGAACGGGTTCACCGCCGAGCCGACCACCGAGTAGCCGTATGGGCTCTCGGGCCAGTCCGTCGGGATCTGGTTCGGGTGCCACTCGAAGTGGTTGTGCGGCGTGCTCGCGTTCCCGGTGGTCCCGACGTACCCGATGATCTCGCCGGCACTGACCGAACCGGTCACGCCCGGCTGCATCAGGTGCGCGTTGTACGTGTAGCCGAGGTCCCCGTGCACGTACACGGCGTAGCCGCCGAGCGAGTTGGTGGAGGTCGACGCGTGCCCGTCGAAGGTGGCGCGGATCGGTGTGCCTTGAGGCGCCATGATGTCGTTGCCGGCGTGCGGGTGGTACCCGCCTCCGTACCGCGGGGCGCCGAACCCGTCGTATACGGCCCGAGGCGGGTCCACGGGGCAGAACTGGAAGACGCCGTCGTAGGCCTTCACGCCGTAGAGCGCTGCCAGCTCGCGCTCGTACTTCTTCTCGAGCTCCTTCACGAGCTCCTCGGCGCGTGCCTTCTTGGCCTCGAGGTCGTCGATGATCACCTGCTGCTCGGCGAACTTCGCGTCGAGTGCTGCCTTCTGTGCCTCGACCTTGCGGAGCGCCTCCGCGGCCCTGGTCTGCAGCGCCTGCTGGTCCTGCCTCTCGACCGAGAGGGTGTTCTTGAGGTTCTGCACCTGTGTGGCGAGGTCCGCGTCGTTCTGGCTCAGCGCGTTCACGTACTCGACGCGCAGGGACAGGTCTGCGAGCGAGGAGGCGCCCAGCAGGAACTCGAGCTCGTTCCCCGGGCCGGTGATGTACGCCTCGCGCGCGCGGGCGTCGAGCTGGTCGTTCAGCCGCGCGAACTCGTCTTGCGCGGACTGGAGGTCCAGCGTGGTGTTGCGGAGCTCCTCGGTGATCTGTTCGTAGCGGCTCTCGGCCTGCTGGAACTGCTCGGCCACGACGGCCGTCTCCTGCATGATCGTCTCCAGGACCGTCTGCTGGTTCTCGATCTCGGCCGTGAGCTGCTTGAACTCGGCCTCGGCCGCCTCGAGCTGGGCCTTCGTGGAAGGCTCTGCTCCTGCGACCCCCGCGAGGCCCGTGACCAGGGCCAACGCCGCGCACACTCCGGCTGCGCGGCGGAGCACGGCGCGGGCTGGTCTGGAGTTGTGGGCCATGGGGAAGGAACCCTTCCTATCGAACTCCGCGAGCGCGTGTCAACCGTACTCGCCGGGCCGACCCGTTTCGATCACCCTCGGCCGCACGCGACCTCGGCTTGAGCGTGCCTACGTGCCGGTCTCGGGCAGCCCGAGGGAGCGGGCGATCAGCAGGCGCTGGATCTCGCTGGTGCCCTCGCCGATCTCGAGCACCTTCGAGTCCCGGTAGAACCGCGCCACCGGGAAGTCCTCGACGAAGCCGTAGCCCCCGTGGACCTGCACGGCCTCTCGCGCCGCGCTCACAGCCACCTCGCTGGCGTACAGCTTGGCTATCGAGGCCTCGGTCGCGTACGGGAGCCCGGTGTCGCGGAGCCACGCCGCCTTCTGGTACGCGAGGCGTGCGGTCTCGACGCCGACCTTGATGTCGGCGAGCTTGAACCGGATCGCTTCGAACGCGCCGATCGCCCGGCCGAACGCCTCGCGCTCGCCCGCGTAGCGCACGCTCTCCTCCAGGCATCCACGGGCCAGGCCGACGGAGAGCGCGGCGATCGCGACCCGCCCGTCGGCGAGCGTCTCGAGGAACTCGGCGTAGCCTCGGCCTCGCGTGCCCAGGAGGTTCGCCGACGGGACGCGGCATCCGTCGAAAGCCACCTCGTGCGTGTCGCTCGCGCGCCAGCCGACCTTCCTGTACCCCGGGCCGACGGTCATCCCAGGCGTACCCGCGGGCACGATGATCGTCGACACGTCGCCGGGCTCGGCTCCATCGCCACGCTCGGCTCCGTCGTCGCGCGCTGCGACCAGGAGCGCCGAGGTGAGCGGCGTCCCCGAGTTGGTGATGAACGCCTTCGAACCGTCGATCACCCACTCATCTCCTTCGAGCCGGGCGGTGGTTCGGATCGCGCGGGAGTCGGAGCCGCCGCCGGGCTCGGTGAGCGCGAACGCGCCGATCGCCTCACCGCGCGCCATCGGGACGAGCCAGCGCTCGCGCTGCCCATCGGTCCCGTACCTGAAGAGCGAGTTCGCGGCCAGACCGACCGCGGCCTCCAGCGTGATCGCCACCGAGGAGTCGAAGCGGGCGATCTCCTCGAGCGCGATGCAGAACGAGAGCAGGTCACCGCCCTGGCCGCCCCAGCGCTCCGGGAACGGGATGCCGAACAGCCCCATCTCGGCCGCGCCGCGCACCACCTCGAGCGGGAACTCCTCGCGCTCGTCGTACCCGGCGGCGGCGGGCGCGACCACCTCCTCGGCGAAGGCTCGCACCGCCTCGCGGAGCGCCTGCTGCTCGGGCGTGAGCTCCAGGTCCACCGCCGCCCAGCGTAGCCCTTCCCGAGGGCGGGGCAGCGGTGGGACACTCTTGCGGTCGTGGATGTCGACATGGTGGGGAACCCGCTCGAGACCGGCCGACAGGCTGTATCCCGTCGCGCCTGGCCCGACGCATACGAGGCGCTCGCTGCGGCCGATGCAGCCGGCGACCTTCGGCCCGAAGACCTCGAGCTGCTCGCCAAGGCCGCATGGTGGACCGGTCACCAGAACGAGTCGATCGAGGTCCGCGAGCGCGCGTACGCCGGCTACCTGGACCGCGGTGACAAGGCAAGCGCCGCCTTCCTGGCGCTCACGCTACGACGCGAGCACGGCGCCAAGCTCCAAGGCTCCGTCGCGAAGGGATGGCTGAACCGCGCCGAGCGCCTCCTTCAGGACGAGCCCGACTCGGTGGCGCACGGCTACCTCGCGCTCGCGCACGGCCAGCTCGCATGGAACCGCGGCGAGCTCGAAGACGCCCTCGAGGAGATCGAGCGGGGCGTCGAGATCTCGCGCCGCTTCGAGGACGCCGACCTGCAGGCCTGGGCCTCGATGTACCGGGGCATGGTGCTGGTCGACCTCGGCAAGGTCGAGGAGGGATGGGTCCTGCTCGAGGACGTCAGCGCCGCCGCCGTCGGCGGGGAGCTCGGCGGCTACACGACCGGCGGGATCTTCTGCAACGTGATCAGCACGTGTCGCGACCTGGCCGACTATCGGCGCGCCAGCGAGTGGGCCGATGCAGCCAAGCGCTGGTGCGAGAGGCAGTCGATCAACGGCTTCCCCGGCGTGTGCCGGGTCCACCGGGCCGAGGTCATGCGGCTCCTCGGCACCTGGAGCGAGGCCGAGACCGAGCTGCGCACGGCGTGCGACGAGCTGTACGAGTTCAGCCCGGTGCACGCCGGAGCTGCCTTCCACGAGCTCGGCGAGGTGCGCCTGCGGATGGGCGACCTCGCGGGCGCCGAGGAGGCGTTCCGCCGAGCGAACGAGATGGGCGAGGACCCGCAACCGGGGCGCACGATGCTGCTGCTCGCGCAGGGCAAGGTCGATGCGGCCGCCTCCTCGATCCGCCGAAGCCTGGAGGACCAGTGGAGCAAGCTCGCGCGTGCTCGACTCCTGCCGATGCAGGCCGAGGTCGCCAAGGTCGCGGGCGATCCCGCGACGGCGCTCACCGCGGCCGAGGAGCTCGACGCGATCGCCGAGGAGTTCGGGTCCCAGGCGATCCGTGCCGCGGCCGACTGGTCGCACGGCCTGGCCGACCTGGCCGGCGGACGGGCGGCCGACGCCGAGCGTCGCTTCCGTAGGGCCCGACAGGGCTGGCGCGAGATCGACGCCCCGTACGAGGCGGCGCGGGCGGGCGTCGCCCTTGCCGAGGCGCACGAGGCCGAGGGAGACACGGAGGCCGCGCGGTTGGAGCTCGAGACCTCGCTCGCCGCGTTCGAGCGCCTGGGCGCTACGCCCGATGCGGTGCGGACCGCCGCGCGCCTGTCCGCGATCGGCGCGGCCGCCGCAGGACCCGCCGTCGCGAAGCGCACGTTCGTGTTCACCGACATCGTGGGCTCCACGAACCTGCTCGAGGCCATCGGCGACGAGGCGTGGACCGACCTCCGGCGGTGGCACGACGACACCCTGCGGACCTGCGTCGCGGACCACGGCGGCGAGGACGTCGACCACACCGGTGACGGGTTCTTCTTCGCCTTCCCCAACGCCGCCTCCGCGGTCGCGTGCGCGCAGGAGATCCAGCGCAGGCTCGCCGAGCACCGCCGGGACCACGGGTTCGCGCCCCAGGTCCGGATAGGGATGCATGCCGCGGAAGCGACGATGCTCGGCGAGAACTACAGCGGGATGGGCGTGCACACGGCGGCGCGCGTCGGCGCGGTCGCCGAGGGCGGCGAGATAGTCGCGAGCGCCTCGACCCTCGAAGGACTGCCCGGGATCGACGTCGCCAATCCGCGCGAGGTCGATCTGAAGGGCATCGCCGAGCCAGTGGCGGTGGTCTCGATCGCCTGGCGCTAACGCCCGGCCACCACCATCGGCTCGCGGAAGGCCTGGAGGGCGTGCGTGCGCTCGAGCAGCTCGCGCGCTCGGGCGACCTCCACCGCCCCGCCCGCGGCCTCGGCGCCGAACAGCTCGGCGATCCACACCACCCGCGTGGCGACGTCCTTCAAGGTTCCCCTCGCCCGCTCCTCGGCGAGCAGCTCCAGTGCCCGCTCCAAGGCCGCATCGCGGTCACCCTCGGCGAGCAGGATCTCGCTCTCGGCATCCGCGAGCCAGCCGGCGGGCGCGGGGCCCTCGGCGCTGGCGATCGGCGAGGTCTCGGCCAGGACCCGGCGCGCCGCCCCGGTCTCGCCGGCGTCGGCCAGGGTCTTGGCGAGGGAGCTGGCCGTCCACGTGATGATGCTGCGCTCCTTCAGCTCGCGGCACAGACGGTAGGCCTCGCGCAGGTCAGCGGTGGCCTCCTCGGTGCGTCCGGCCAAGCGTCTACCGATCCCGCGTGAGGTGAGCGCGCTCGCGAGCTCCCATCGTGCCGAGAGCTCGCGGAACGCGCCGACGGCGCCGTCCAGGTGCGCCTCGGCCTCCTCGAGCCGATCCATCCGGCGCAGGGTCGAGCCCACCGACTCCCGCGCCACGCCGATCGAGAACCGGTCGCCCGAGGCCTCGGCGAGCGCTAGCGCCTCCGACGCCAAGGCGAGCGCGTCCTGCTCGTCGCCGACCTCGCCCTCGAGCATCGCGAGCGTCACGAGCGCCCGGGCCTCGGCCCACGCGTCGCCCTCGAGGTTGCGCCGTGCGATCCCGAGGGCCTCCTGGAACATCCCGCGTGCCGTCTCGAGGTCGCCGCGCCAGTACGGCTCCCACCCGGCGACCAGCAGCGTGCGTGGAAGCGTCCACTCGTCGCCGAGCTCACGCGCCGCAGCGAGTGCCTCCCCGAGGAGCTCGGCCGCGCGGTCGCGGTTCCCCCGGATCGACAGCTCGATGTCGCCCAGGAACCGCGAGGCCTGCGCCCGGACCTCGGGGTCGCCGCCGCCGAGCGCGAGCGCGTGCTCGAGGGCCGGCGCCGCGCGTTCGAACTCCCCCTGCCAGTAGCGCGCCTCGCCCTGGCTCGCCTGGATGTGTGCTTCGCGCAGGCCCCAGGAACGCTGGGGCCCGGCGAGATCGAGGGCCCGCCCGTACAGTTCCTCGGCGGCGCCGATGTCCGAGCCCTCCAACGCGACGTCCCCGGCGTGCGCGAGCGCCTCGACGGCGCGCTCGGCGATCTGTCGGTTCCCCGGTTCCAGGTCTAGCGCCGCGCGCGCCGCGCGTTCGAGGTGATAGGCGATCGAGCGCGGGTACCGCGCGGCGGTCTCCCGGTCCTTGGAGAGCTCGTCCGCGACCCGGAGGTGCAGGCGCTCTCGCTCTCGTTTGGGCAGGCTCTCGTATGCGACGTCTCGTACGAGACCGTGCCGGAACCGCCACACCGACGGGCGGTCCTCGTCCCGCAGCAGCAGCTCCTCGTCCTCGAGGACGTCAAGCACGTCCTCGTCGGCGTCCACGATCAGGGCGAGCTCGGACACGTCGAAGGTGGCGCGCGAGAAGACCGAGGCCTTGCGCACCACGTCCCTCGCGTGCTGCGGGAGATGGTCGATCCGCGAAGCGATCACCGCCTGGACCGTCGGCGGCAGCAGCCCCTCGGGCAGCGGGCCGGTGTCGTGGGAGATCGACTCTCCCGTGTGCCGGAGCATGCCCGTGGTCTCCACTATGAAGAAGGGGTTCCCGCCGGCGTGACGCGCGATGCGTTCGGCGGCCTCTGCGTCCAGGCCTTCGCCGGCCTCCAGCGCGAGCTCGGTCGCGTCGTCCAGCGACATCGCCTCCAGGTAGACCGTTAGCGAGTCCCCCCGCCCCCCGCCCCAGTCCGGCCGCTCGTCCAGCAGCGAGTACCGCGCGACGCAGAGCACGAGGAGGGGTATCGCACCCGCCTCGCGCACGAGCTGTTCGACCAGGTCCAGCATCGACGGCTGCGCGGCGTGAAGGTCTTCGAACACGAGAACCACAGGACCGTCCCGACCGAGCCCCTCGAGGAGCGTGAGGAGACCCGAGCGGATCTCGGCGATCCTGTACCGCCGTTCCAGGTCGCGTCGCTCCTCCCCGATGCCGAGCGCTATCCCCAGGCGCGCTACCACCGCGTCGGACTCCTCCTGCGGGCAGCAGCGCAACACCATCCGCTGGAGGGAGGCGAGCAGCCGGTCAGGCGGGGCGTCCGACTGCTCACCCATCTCGTGGAGCAGCACCTGGGCGACCGGCGCGAAGGTGACGTCCTCCTCGAACGGGCTGGCGCGGCCCACGAGCACCTTCGCGTCGTCCGGCAGGCCCGCGAGGAACTCCTCGGCCACGCGGCTCTTGCCGATCCCCGGCTCGCCCAACAGGCTGACCAGGTGCCCGCGCCGCGTCTCGCGCGCGGCCTCGAACGCGTCGTTCAGGAGGCGGAGCTGGCGTCGTCGGTCGACGAACGGGATCGTGCGCCGCGTCGAGCCGGGCGCGAGCGCCACTACCGGCCAGGCCTTGGCCTCCTCTTCGAACCCCTTGGCCTCGACCCTGCGCATCGGGCCATACTCGACCTGGTTCTGCGAGAGGAGGAAGACGGTCTCAGAGACCAAGACTGCCCCCGGGTCGGCCGCCTCCTGCAGTCGCGCCGCCAGGTTCACAGTGGCGCCGAAGATCAGGCCCTGCTCTGACGCCTCGACGCCGATCGCGACCGGCCCCGTGTGGATGCCCACACGGGGCCGCAGCGGCGCCGGCATGCCGAGCGCGTCGCCTAGGCGCTGGATCCGCTCGTCCAACGCGAGGCCCGCCCGCACGGCCCGGAGCGCGTCGTCATCGTGCGCGTGCGGGATGCCGAAGACGCCTACCACCGCGTCCCCGGCGAAGTTGTAGGCGCGGCCGCGGAGCGCCTCGAACTCGTCGGCCACGACGCGGTAGTAGGCGGCGATCACCTCGCGGTAGCGCTCGGGGTCGACGAGGGTCGACAGCTTCGTCGAGCCGATGAGGTCGACGAAGATGACGGTGACGACCTTGCGCTCCTCGGGCGGCGGCGCCCCGACCGGGTACCCGCAGTTGGGGCAGAACCGCGCCTCATCGGGCAGCGGCAGTCCGCACCGCTCACACGTCGGGTTGCCCACGGCCGCAGTCTACGGGGGGGTGGCGGACGCTACTCCTCGACGACGCGGAAGCCCTCGATGTCCAGGATCGAGCCGGTGCGCTCGGCGTCGGGCTTCACCACGACCTCGACGCGCTCGCCCACCTCGAGGGGCCCCTCGTCCGGCGGATCCAGCACGCGGTGAAGCATCACGGCGTCGGCACCGTCGAGGCGCACGAGGCCGAAGGTCTCCGGCGTCTCAAGCGGGTCGCCGTCCGCATCGACGAACGCGATCGTGAACGAGACGAGCTGACCCC
>DATEDE010000061.1:0-2092 GCA_035286545.1 Actinomycetota bacterium
CCTCGACCACCCTGACGTGCACCTTCACGGTGTCGCCGGGGCGGAATCCGGGCACGTCCGCGCGCAGGTAGGCCTTATCGACGAGATCGGTCTTGTTCATGCGAGATGCCCCGTAGGAAGGGACGCCCAATGGTAGCAGGCGCTTTCGCCGGCTCCGGTCACTCCTCCAACAGGTCGGGGCGGTTGCGGCGGGTCTTCTCGAGGGCGGCCTCGCGGCGCCAGCGCTCGATCTCGGCGTGGTTGCCGGACAGCAGCACCTCGGGCACCGCCATCCCTCGGAACTCGGCCGGGCGCGTGTAGTGCGGGTGATCGAGGAGCCCCTCGGGGCCGAAGGAGTCCCGCTCGTGCGACTCCTCCCGGCCGATCACGCCGGGGATCAGGCGCGTGACCGCCTCGATCACAACTAGCGCCGGTACCTCGCCTCCCGAGAGCACGTAGTCGCCGATCGAGACCTCCTCGGCGGGGAGCCCTTCGACGACCCGCTCGTCCACGCCCTCGTAGCGGCCGCAGATCAAGACGAGCCACGGCTCCCCCGCCAACTCGCGCACGAGCGCTTGGTCGAGCCGCCGCCCGGCCGGCGAGAGAAGAAGCAAGCGCATGTCGCCCTCGCCTAGCGTCCTTACGGCCGCGAAGATCGGCTCGGGCTTCATCACCATCCCCGGGCCGCCGCCGTAGGACTCGTCGTCGACCTGGCGGTGTTTGTCCGTCGTCGAGTCCCGGATGTCGTGTACTCGGACATCGAGCAGGCCCGCCTCAACCGCCTTCCCGAGCAGGCTCTCGCGCAGCGGGCTCTCGAAGATGCCTGGGAAGATCGTCAGGACGTCGATCCGCACACGCGCAGGCTAGCGCGGTTCCTCCGGCACGGTCAGGCCTTCGATCTCACGGACGACGATGCGTCGGGCTTCGACGTCGACCGAGATCACCACGTCCTTCAGAACCGGGACCAGCGTCTCGACGCCGGCGTCGACCGCCGACCAGACGTCGTTCGCGGCCGTGTGAATCACCTCGCCCACGATCCCGAGCTCACGGCCGGCGTCCGTGGCGACCGAGCAACCCTCGATCTGGTGGTCCCACCACGAGCCCTCGGGCAACGGCGGCGAAGAGGACTCCGGCACGACGAGCAGCGCGGTCTGCAGCGCCTCGGCCTGGTTCCGGTCGCGCACCCCGCGGAAGGTGACGAGGAGCTTGTCGCGGTAGGGCTTCGACGAGGCGACCGTGAGCGCCCGTCCGTCCTCGAGCCACACGACCGCGCCCGGGTCGAAGCGCGAGGGGACCTCTGAGATCACGACCACCGAGACCTCGCCCTTCACGCCGTGGGCCTTGGCGATGCGACCGACCGCGACGGTCGGCTCGGGCATGTCAATCGACGATCTCGACGTGCGCGTGGCGGATGCCTTCGCGCACGGCGGCGGCCTTCACGACCGTTCGGATCGCGCGGGCCGTGCGGCCGCCGCGGCCGATCACCTTGCCCATGTCGTCCTTGGCAACGCGGAGGGTGAGCAGGACGCCGCGGTCGTCCTCGGACTCCTCGACCCGGACCTCGTCGGGCTCGTCCACGAGCTCGCGCGCCAGGTACTCCAGGAGTTCCTTCACGTCAGGAGGCCTTCGCCGCCGCCTTCTTCTCCGGCTTCGGACGCTCGGCCGCGAACTTGTCCCAGATGCCGACCTTGGTCATCAGCACCTTGACCGTGTTGGAGGGCTGGGCGCCCACGCGCAGCCAGTGCAGCGCGCGCTCCTCGTCGATATCGATAAGTGAGGGGTCCTCGAGCGGGTGGTACTTGCCTATGTTCTCGATGAAGCGGCCATCGCGCGGGCTCCGCTGGTCGGCCACCACGACGCGGTAGAAGGGCCGCTTCTTCGCCCCCAGCCGTTTCAACCTGATCCGAACGGACATCTCGTCTCCTAGCTCGTTCTACATGCCCGGGATCTTGGGCATACCCGGGATCTTCGGCATGCGCTTGCCGCCCATCATGGCCTTCATCATCTTCCGGGCCTGCTCGAACTCCTTGAGCAGGGCGTTCACGTCCGCGGTGGTCGCTCCGGACCCCCGCGCGATCCGCAGGCGCCGGGACCCGCCGATGATAGCGGGTTC
>DATEDE010000062.1:0-23220 GCA_035286545.1 Actinomycetota bacterium
ACGTGGGCGATCATCAGCTCGCCGCCGCGCTCCCCGGCCGTGCGAACGGCGAACCGCACGAGGTGCGCGCCTAGACCTCGAGGTCGGAACGGCGGCAGTACGGCGAGGCGATCGCCCTTCCAAAGACCCGGCTCCCCCAGCGGATAGAGCCGGACCGCTCCGCCGGCGACCGGTCCGTCCATCGCCAGAACCTTCGCGGTTGACGGATCCTCGTCGTGCTCGTCGCGGTCGCTGACCCGGAAGAATCCCTGCTCATGCACGAACACGGCCGTCCGGATCATGTGGTGGGTCGCCAGCTCCTCGTCCGAGGTCGCCGCGAGGCAGGTGACCGCGGGCTCCGAACGCCGCTCGCGCGGCTCAGCGGACGTCGAGTAGGGGGAGGGCACGCAGCCCACGCTCCTCGTTCTCGAACGCCGACATGCCCGAGCACGCCCGACAGCGAGCGCAGCCGGCGCGCACGTCCCAGGAACCGAGGCCGTGCTGCACCACGTACGGCACGACCTGCCGGTACATGGACTCCACGTAGTCCGGCGGCGGCGGGATCTCGTCCTGGAGGAGGCTCCCCGGGATGGGGCGGAGCGGGACGACGAACGGGTACACGCCGATGTCCACCGCCCGCCGGCACAGCTGCGCCGTGAGGCTCGGGTCCTCGCCCATGCCCAGGATCACGTACGTCGTCACCTGTCCGCGCCCGAAGACCTCGACGGCGCGCTCCCAGCACCGGAAGTAGCCCTCCACTCCCGTCCTGCCCTTGGCCGGCGCAACGCGGTCGAGCACCGACTGATCCATGGACTCCACGTGGATGCCGACCGTGTCTACGCCGAGCTCCTTGACGGTCTCAAGGACCGCTGGGTCCTCCGGAGGCTCGAACTGAGCCTGCACGGGCAGACCCGTCGCCTCCTTGATCGCGTGCGCGCACCTAGCGATGTACAGCGCGCCCTTGTCAGGACCCTTCGTCGTCCCGGTGGTGAGCGTGACATCGACGACGTGGTCCAGCTCCTTGGCCGCGACCGCGACCTCCGCGAGCTGCTCGGGCCTCTTGACGGGGATGGTTCGGCCCGCCTCCAGGGAGCGCTCGATCGCGCAGAACGCGCACTGGTCCTTGTTGCCCCAGTAGATGCATGTCTGGATCACGGTGCTGGCGAGCGAGTCCAGGTGCAGCAGGGCGATCTGCCAGTAGGGGATGCCGTCCTCCGTCGAGAGCTCGTAGTAGCGGGGCCGGGCCGGGAGGTCCGCGCTGGCCAGTCGAACCTCGTCGCGGTACAGGCCCCACCCGTCGTCCTCGCGCCGGATGATGAACGGCGAGTCCTCGACGAACTCGGAGATGTAGGGGAAGGTGACCGGCGAGCCCTCGATGTACACCATGCCGGCATCGGCCGGCCCGGCGCCCGCCGTCCGAGCCTCTAACACCTCGTCGACGCGTACCCCGCGACTCTGGATCTCCGCGAGGAGGCTCACGAACTCGGGACCGAGGCCTCGATCGGCCTCAACCCTTGTCGCCATACAGCTCCTCGAAGTTGGTGACGAACACCCGCTCCTTCAGCTCCTCGCTCACGGGCGCGCCCTCGATCTTCCAGTACTCGCCCATGAAGTCGCTCCAGGGCTCGTCCGAGGCGAAGATCACCCGGTCCTGCCCGACGCCTCGGCGCTCGATCTCGGTCAGCAGGAACCGCGTCCCGAAGCCCACCGTCCAAGTCGTGTCCGCATAGACCTTGTACCCCTGCTCGACCCAGTCCAGGAACCATGTGCCGAGCTTGATGTGCCCCGACGTTCCGCCTCCGAAATGGACCAGGTAGGTCTTCACCCGCTTTGAGTAGCGCTCGATCATCGGGACGTAGTTGTTGATGTCCGAGGCGCCGCCGGGGCTGGTGTGGAAGTGGAAGACCAGGTCGTGCTCCTCGGCCGCGTCGAAGCAGGCCTCGGCGATCTCCTTCGTGTCGTCGTCCCACTCCTCGGGGTTGGGAGTACCCCCCAGCAGGAAGGTCGTCTTCAGCGCGACTATGCCGCTCTCGCCGGCGTGCTTGAGCGACTCCATCGTGAGCTCCTTGTTCTGTGGGAGGAACGAGACCCACAAGCCTCCCACAACCCTTTCCGAGGAGCCGGCCGCCTCCAGGACGACGGGGTTGAGCCCGAACGCCTGCTCCTGCACCGGATGCCCGTAGTTGGGAAGGACGAGACCACGCTCGACGCCGTACTTGTCGAGGTGGTCACCCAGGTACGCCTTCACGTCGGCGAACTCGTAGACCGTCGGGTGCACCGGCTCGGATGCTCCGTAGTACTTCCAGCCCCCCATCTCTCCGATGTGGCTGTGACCGTCGATCACGCGACGAGCGATCCGCTCACCTGCCATCTCGCACCTCCTGTGCGGACACCTTTTCGGACGCTGGATGCGGTGGCTACTTTAGGAAACGCCTCTCTCGCGAACGAAACGAATCCTCTCCCCGCGCCCTTGGCCTGTCAACCCGACGAGCCCTCGATCGCCGAGCGCAGACCGGCGATCGCCGCCTCCCATCCCTCGGTGTCTAGGAAGGTCTGCGGCGCAACGGTCGACACGCCATCACGCCGCTCGCCCGTCAACGGGTCCAGACTCATAGGCTCGACCCGGAACCGCCGCTCGCCCGACTCCGCATCGAAGTCGATCGACACCTGGACGGCCTGCCCGTCGGGCAGGTGCATCTCCAGGCGGACGTACGGGCCCACGGTCATGTCGCCCGACTCGGCGACCGTGACCCAGGCCGGGCCGTGCTCGCGTGCCTCACGGATGCGATCGAGCGCCTCGCGCCGTGCGTCGGACGCCACGATCGCCCGGTAGCGCATGGCGAACGCGGCGGATGCGGCCAGCCCTACGTCGACCCCGTGGGTTGAGACGCCGGAGCGCTCGATCGCCCGGACCGAGATCTCGACGGCGTCCTCGAACGCCTCCGCGAGCCTCTCGACGTCCCCGTACGGGGCGAGCTCGGTCACGATCTCCTGGACCAGCCTCAGAGCCCGTGCGTACACCTCGGGCCGGGTCATCGCGACCGGGTACAGGCGCGCCTCGGCCGCCTCCCACGCGGCGAGGAGCTCCTGGGTCGGACGGCTCATCTCGGGTGGGGACTCGAGGGCCCGGGCCGCTCGGGCCCGGGCCCTCGGCGCCTGGTCCGTCAGAGCGTCCAGGTGTTGAGCTGGAACGCGCCGGCCCTCCACGCGGTGAGCGCGGCGTCGAGCACGTCGCGGTAGTGGAACGGCTGCACCCCGGCGATAAGGTCGTCCTCCCTGTAGCCGTACAGCGCCCCCATCGCGAACCGGCACGCGTACACGTTGGCGCCCTTGGCGATCAGGTTCTTGATCTGGTTGTTGATCGCCATGTGGCCCGGGAACGCCTCGGCGCCTACCGCCGGGAAGCCGCGGGTCCCGGACGCCAGCAGGACGCCCGGTCCGTACAGCACGATGCTCACGTCGAAGCCCTTGTTCACGAGGCGCTCCGAGGTCAGCAGGTTCACGAGCGCCACCGACCCCTCGAACGGGACCGTGTGGATGAAGATGAACGCCTTCTCGCCGGGGTTGGCCTGGATGTCCTCGAAGACCTTGTGCTCCAGGTCATACATGACCTCGCCTTCGGCGGGGCGTTCCACATGAATCGTCTTCTCCACTTCCCCTCACCTCCCCTTCGCTCCGTTGTCCGAACCCTACGCCGAACGCCCGGGCGGCGCTCGGCCCACCCACCTGCGCCGGTGGCTTCCCGGCATCGCCTGGATGATCGCCCTGCGGACACCCCACGGGATCAGGCGGTAGAGCGGCGTGAAGACGCGCCGCCACAGGAATGCCAGCGGACCCCGGCGCCCGGCGGGGGCGGGACGCTGAAGGTACTTGCGCGCCATGTCGCGCTGCGCCGCCTCGAGCAGGTACTCCTCGGAGTTGCGCCGGACCCACTCGAAGAAGGGCATCCTCAGCCTCCGGTGGTCGCCGCCGCCAGCCCCTTCTGCGCGGCGAGCGCGATGGGCTCGTTGAGGGCGCCGATCGCCGGCGAGTACACGTTCTCCATGTACGCGAGATCCGCAAGGGTCACGCCCCTCTTCACGCACATCGCCAGGAAGTCGGCGCGTTCCTTTATGCCCTCACCGCCGACCATCTGCGCCCCGAGCAGGCGTAGCGGACCGGGCTCGGCGAGCAGCTTGACGCGCACCTTCTTCACATCGGGGTAGTAGCGGGCTCGGGAGATGCCGTCCGCTACCCCCATCACGAAGGGGATGCCGAGCGCCGTGGCCGTCGTCTCGCCGAAAGAGACTCCTCCGATCATCCACTTGCCGGCGACCATCCCCCAAGGGACGTTCACCGCCTCGTACACGCGTTGTCCGCCGGCCGCGCTCGTGCCGGCGACCTTGCCCTGCGCGTAGGCGTGGCTCCCGGACAGACCCTGCACCGGAACCCGCGTCACGTTATGCGGGAGCTCGACGCAGTCGCCGGCCGCGAACACATCGGGCGCCGATGTGGCCATGCGTTCGTCGACGATCAGGCCCCCGGTGGTCCCTACCTTCAGGCCGGCTTCGCGCGCGATGCGGTTCTCGGGCCGTTTGTGGGTGCACACCACCACGATGTCGGCTGGGAGCTCGCCGGCCGACGTCTTCACCGCACGGACGGATCCGCCCTCGCCCACGAACGCCTCCACGCCGGTGTTCCAGTGAAGTTTCACGCCGAGCTCGATCCAAGACTCCTCGACCGGCTGCATGATGTCCGGGTCGGCGACGTCGGCGAGAGCCCACGGTCGAGGGTCCACGAGGTGGGTCTCCAGTCCGCGGTGCGCGAGCGCGGTGGTCATCTCCAAGCCGATCGGGCTCGCCTCGACGACCACCGCCACCTTGGCCTCGTCCAGGATCGGATCCCACTCCATCGCGCGACGGATGTTCTTCACGTAGTGGAGCCCGTCGAGGTCGCTCCCCGGTATGCCCGGGTCCTCGTAGTGGAACCCGGTGGCGACGACCAGCGTGTCGAAGGGCACCCGCTCGCCGCCGGCGATCCGAACGGTCTTGGCGGCAAGGTCCAGGGCATCGACCCTGGTCTCGTAACGGACGTCGATCCCCGAGTCGACGTAGGTCTGCTTGGTAGCCAGGAACAACTGCTCGAAGGTCGGGATCTCCTTGCCGTGCACGAACGGGATCCCGCACGGGCTGTAGCCGACGTCTTCGAACTCGGTATAGACCCGGACCTCGGCGTCCGGATCGGCCAGCTTCGCGGCTCCTGCCGCGCCGATCCCGGCCGCCCCCCCACCGACGACGACGATCCTCCGCGGCACCCGCGAACCTCCAGCTTGTCCGACCACAGGCGCGTTCACTATGATGAACGCCGCCTCACCTGCGCGCGACGGACCCTACTACCGGCGACGCGCGGTTGTCGAGCGGAGGACGCGTGGAAGACGTCATCGCCTCGATCGGGCCGAAGATCCGCGATCTGCGCCAGCAGAAGGGACTGTCCCTGAAGCAGCTGGCGGAGCGTTCGGGCGTCTCGGCGGCCGCGATCCACAAGATCGAGCGCAACAACATGGTCCCAACCATCACGACCCTGATGCGTCTGTCCGCCGCGCTGAACCGGTCGGTGGCCTGGTTCGTGTCCGAAGACGAGCATGAGGACAGGGCCGCCGTTATGGTTCGGGCCGGCGCTCGCCGTCCTGTGTTCACCTCGAAGCAGGGCCTGGAGCTCGAGGGCATCAGCGGTCCCTACGGTCGGTTCTTCATCGCCGGAGCGCTCGCGACCGTCGAGCCGGGCGCCACGAGCGGTACCGCCCCCATGGAACACCTCGGCGAGGAGCTCGTGTACGTGCTCTCCGGGTCCGTCGAGATCGAGGTCGCCGACGAGCGCTTCGCCCTTCGCCGCGGCGACGCCCTGCACTTCCGCACCGACCGTCCACACCGCTGGAGCAACCGAGGCAGCCGGCCGGCCCGCCTGGTGTGGCTCGCGCTACGGCAGCCATGAGCCAGACGCTCGTCCACCTGCTAGCCGACACGTACGTCGATTCGGTCCGATTGATGGCCGCTACCCGAGCCATGGCGTCCGCGCCCGGGGTCGACCGCGCCTTCGCCCTCATGGCCACACCCGCGAACGTGGCGGTGCTGGGTGGGGAAGGGTTCGCGGACCCATCGCTCGCCTCGGCTCGGGCGAACGACCTCGTCCTCGCGGTCCGGGCGCAGACTACCGCCGGCGCTCGGGCGGCCCTGGACGAGGGCGCGGCGATGTTCGACCGGGACGCCCGACATGCGACCGGCGAGGCGGAGCGCCCGCGGACCCTGGAGGGTGCGGTCGAGCTGCTGCCGGACGCCAACGTAGCCATCGTCTCGGTACCGGGCGAGCTAGCCGCCTTGGAGACCCACAAGGCGTTATCGGCGGGGATGCACGTCCTGCTGTTCAGCGACAACGTCGACGTCGCGACCGAGGTCGAGCTGAAGGAACGCGCGGCCGAGCTGGGCCTGCTGGTGATGGGCCCGGGAGCGGGAACGGCGATGCTCGGCGGCATCGGTCTCGGCTTCGCGAACGCCGTGCCTCGCGGTCCGATCGGGATCGTGGCCGCCGCAGGCACCGGCGCGCAGGAGGTCATGAGCCTGATCGCCCGCTGGGGATCCGGGGTCGCCGAGGCGATCGGCATCGGCGGCCGCGACCTGTCCGAGCCCATCGGGGGCAAGATGGCCGCCCTCGCCCTCCGAGCCCTGCACGCGGATCCCGCGGTCGAGGTGGTCGTGGTGGTGTCCAAGCCGCCTTCGCCCGCGGTCGCGTCCAGGCTCGTCGAGCAGCTCGGAGCCAAGCCCGCCGTGGTCGCCCTGATCGGTTTCGAGGGGACGCTCGAGGTCCCCGAGGGTGTCCGCGTCGCGCGGACGCTGCAGGAGGGGGCGCTCCTGGCGATCGAGGAGGTCGGCCTCGCCCGTCCCCGTCCGAGCCCTGGGCTCCGCGACGAGGTCGCCGCGGCCGCGTCTAGGATGCCCGAGGCAAGGACCGCCGTGCGTGGGCTGTTCTCGGGTGGGACCCTGTGCTACGAGTCGATGGTCGTCCTTGCCGGGCTGCTGGGCCCCGTGCACTCGAACACGCCGCTGCGCAAGGGGTGGGGCCTGCCGGCCCCGCCCGGCGCCCACATCTGCCTCGACCTCGGCGAGGAGGAGTTCACCCGCGGGCGGCCCCACCCTATGATCGACCCCGCCGCACGGACAGAGCGGATCCTCGAGCAGGCCCGCGACCCCTCCACGGCGGTGATCCTGTTGGACGTGGTGCTCGGGTACGGGGCGCACGAAGACCCCGCGTCAGTGCTGGCGCCGACGTGCGAGGAGATCGCCGCCTCGGCCGATGGGCCGGTGGTCGTCGCGTACGTGCTCGGTACCGACGGCGACCCGCAGGGGTTCCGCGCTCAATGCGAGCGGCTCGGGTCGGCCGGATGCCTCATCGCCCCGACCGGTGCCAGGTCGGCGCTCATGGCGGCCGCGATCGCGAGCCGGCGGCCCGAGCTGGCCGAGGCGGCGCCGTGAGCGACAGGGGGACCGTCGTCGGACCGATCTCGGGTTCCGCGGATCCGCGGGTCGCGCTCGTCACCTACACGACCCGTCCGCGCGGCGGCCCGGTGCACGCGTTGCGCCTGGGAGAGGAGCTCCACAGGCTCGGGTACCCGGTCCACCTGTTCGCACTGGGCGATCCGGACGCCGGGTTCTTCCGCGACCCGGAGGTCCCCCACACCCTCATCCCCGCCCCCACCCGGGCCGAGACGCTGCAGGATCGGGTGTTCGAGGCGGCGGAGGCCCTCGCCGCCGGGATGGCGGAGGCGGCGGCCGGGTTCGCGATCGTCCATGCGGAGGACTGCATAGCGGCGACGGCTGCCCTGCGGATCCGCGAGGCTGGCGCGCGGTGGCGCGTGCTCCGCACCGTGCACCACGTCGACGACTTCACGACACCCGCGCTCATCGAGTGCCAGCAGCGCTCGATCGAAGGGCCCGACGCCTGCCTCGTAGTGAGCGCCCACTGGCGCGACCGCTTGCGGCAGGAGTACGGGATCCACGCGGCGGTCGTCAGGAACGGCGTCGACGTCGAGCGGTTCGACTCCGTCCCCCCGCACCTCGCGCGGGCGTTCCGCGACCGGATCGGCGCGCGCGACCGGTTCGTGTTCCTTACGGTCGGCGGGATCGAGCCTCGCAAGGGGAGCCTCGAGCTGTTCGAGGCGCTGGCGGCCCTGTGGAACCTGGACCCCCCACCGCTGCTTGCGGTCGTCGGCGGGCACTCGTTCCAGGACCACGAGGCGTACCGACGGACCGTCTTCGATCGGGCGGAGGTGCTCGGGTTGCGCGAGGGCGAGGACTACGTCCGGCTGGGGACCGTGACCGAGGCCGAGCTTCCAGTTGCGTACGCGGCCGCCGACGCCCTCGCCTTCCCCTCGACCAAGGAGGGGTTCGGCATCGTCCTGCTCGAGGCGTTGGCCGCCGGGCTGCCGGTCGTTACCACGGACCTCCCGGTCTTCCACGAGTTCCTGGTCCCGGGGCGCGACGCCCTGATGGTCCCGGCGGGCGACGCGGCGGCTTTGGCCGGCGCTATGTCCCGTCTCGTTCGCGAGCCTGCCCTGCGCTCGAGCCTCGCGGCGGCGGGCCCCCCGGTCGCGAGCCGCTTCCCCTGGGCCGACACGGCCCGGGCCCACGTGGACGTCTATCGGGCGCTCGCCGCCGGCTCTGTCTCCACCCCCTCCGAGGCCGCGACCGCGCTGAGGGCGTCATCGGAAAGCGCCCATCCGAGCCCGACCAGCATGTCGGCACCCGAGGTCTCGCCCACTGCGGCGACGGCACGTGCTGCCGCCCGCCCCTCCTCCGCATCCCCGCCTACGACCGCCGATACCAAGGCGTGCACGGGCGCCAACACCTGACCACGCACCGCGAAGGCGAGCACCCCGCGCCCGAAGGCACCGACGCACGCTTCCTGCCACGCGCGGTTCGCGAACGGCTCGATCGCGGGACCGAGGACTGCGCGCAGCCCGAACACGATCCCGGTCAGCGCGTCGTCGCCCGAGGGAGTTAGGCCAGGCCCGAGACCGCCTAGGATCAGGGCGGCCTCCTCGAGCCTTCCATCGTCCAGCAGGGCGCGGGCCCGTGCGGCGGGCTCGGCGAACGGCTCGGCCAACAGGGCGGAGCGGCGCGCGCCTGAGGCGGCCACGGCGGCGATGGTCGACGCGTGCTCGATGAGCGCGGGCGCCGCGGGCAGCGACCCACACCAGTCCGCCGCCCCGGCGACGTCGATCGTGGTGCCGTCGACGATCAGCTCCCCCATCCCGACACGGACCGGCCGTCCCGGCTGCGGCCGAGGAGGATCCTCGTCCAGCACCAGATGGATAGGCCCCGCATGGACGCCGGGAGCGACCAGCGCTACCTGGGCTCCCCCGATCTCGACGTAGCAGGCCTCCCGGAACGAGGCCATCACCGAGCCCGTCCCCCCTCGCCCGAGCATCTCGCGCGCGCCGATGCCGGCGAGGACACCTCTCATCGCGACCCGGCCAGCTCGGCGTCCAACGCGAGCAACGCGTCCTCGAACGGCACCATCGGCGCGCGGGCCACACCCGCCCCGACCTGGCCGAGCCCGGCGCTGCGATGCAGGATCCCGGTCGTTATCGCGGGCGTCACCTGCGTCTCGACGACACGGCGGGCATCCACCCCCAGGGGCGAACCTCGCAGGTCCAGATAGGGCAGCCGGAACCGGCGGCTGCGACCCACGCAGACGCCGTCGACCGCCTCGGTCGTCGCCACGGCGTCGGCGATCGTTCCGCCGACGAACGCCGCCACCGCCGGGCTCGCGGCTGCCGCGGCTCCGCCCAGGCCGATGAGCTCCAGCACCGCGCTGTCCCCGATGTCGGGGGCCCCGTCCTCGGGCCCGTAGCCCGAGTGGTAGAGCGCGTCCTCGACGGATGGGGCATCCCCGATGAACCACCGATCCCCCGTGCCCGAGACCCTGATCCCGAACGTGGTGCCGTTGCGTGCCATGCAGGTCACCACGCTGGAGCCGGGGACGTTCGAGGCGTGGTCGGCAACGGCCTTGGCCGCGGCCATCGCGACGTTCAGGAACAGGAGGTGGTTCTGCGAGACATGCCGGGCGACCTCCACGCGTGCGGGATGCTCGGCGGCGGCCAGGTGGGGCACGAGCTGCCTGATGAACAGGTTCGTCGTCGCCTGGATCCGCATGTGCGAGTCGTCGCCCATCTGCAGCCCCTGGGCGACGAGGGCGAAGACGTCGACCGGGCCGGAGCGCTCGAGCATCTCGCGCATCACCGGCCCGACGGCATCCCGGAGGAACACTAGGCGCTGGACCGCCTCTGGGGTGTCGACGCCGAACCAGGGCGTCTTGCCGGGCCCCTGGTTCAGGCCCGAGAACGCACGGTTGGAGCCCTGCGGGTTCTCGACCACCAACACCGGCGCCGAGGGCCCGAGCGCGGACGCCATCGGGATCGCGCATGCGTGCTCGTTGGCGGGCGCCAGCTCCACCTGCCCGGACTCGACCAGGCGCTCGGCCTCCTCCGGCGTCGAGGCCCATCCCTCGGTGATCGCCACCGCTCGCACGGATCTTCGGAGGGGGTCGCAGAAGCGGTCCCACTCGAGCGGCGGCCCCGGATGCAGCACCGTTCGCGGCCCCATCCCGGGAACGTCGTCGATCGCGGTACCCACTCGTTCCAGCGACGGAGCGCCATCGTCCAGTCTCCGCACGACCTCGCCGTTGGCCGCCTCCACCTGCGCCGAGTGCCGCCCGTAAAGCCTTTCGAGGGCCCGCACGAGATCGCGTCGACCACCCGCGGGGATCCTCCAGTCGACGTCCACGACCTCGGCGCCCTGTGCCCGGAGCGCATCGGCGAACATCCCGAGCCCCACGTTCACCGCGCGCACCCGTTCGGGGAGCACGGGGGTGCCAGGGGCCTCGGGGCTAGACTCCATGGCGGTGGAGCTTACTGCCTACTGGGAGGGCGGCTACCGAGTCCGCGTGCCCGTCCGCGGGTTCGAGCTCGTGGCCGACGAGCCGGAGCACGTCGGCGGCACGGACGAGGGACCGATGCCTACCGAGCTGTTCCTTTCCTCGCTCGCGGTCTGCTTCACGATGGCCGTCTACCACGCCTTCCGAAAGCGCGACGTGGAACCTGCCGACCTCGCGGTTCGGGTCTCGGCCGACTACGAAGGGCTGCGGTTCTCGAAGATCCGCGTCGAGGTGCACTCCACCCATCCCCGCGAGGAGATCGAGGAGATACTGCCGCGCGCCGTGGGCTACTGCTACGTCTCGAACACGCTGATGACCACGCCCGAGATCGAGTACACCGTGGCGACCGATACCCTCACGCTCGAGCACGGGCCTCCGCCGACCTGAGGAGGTCGCGCTCGGCCTGGTCGATCGCCTCCAGCGCGAGCTCGGCGGCGCCCCGAGCCTGCTCGGCGCGCTCGCGAACCGATGCGGTCATCCCGCGAACGACCACGGGTGCGGCACCACCGGGTGAGGTCCGCGTGAGCACGATGCTCCTGGGGTCGAGCACCTCACCGAGGTCGCTCCCGGACAGCCCGAGGCCGCGCCCGATCATCTCCGACGCGGCGGCGTCGAGCATCTCCCCCGTGACGTCGACCCCGCGCAGGCCCTCGGCGGCGGCCCGGCGAACGGCGGTGCCCACCACCTGGTAGGCGGTGCGGTAGTCGACGCCGCAGATCTGCATCACGTACTCGGCGAGGTCGGTCGCCTGGGAGAACCCGCCGAGCAGCGACTCCAGCATCCGCTGCGCGTTCACCTCCAGGGTGGCGACGACCCCGGTCATCAGCCGTGTGACCCTGCGAGCCAGCTCGAGCGACCTCGGCACCTCGCCGTAGGCGAAGATCAGGTTGTCGCTGCGCGCCGAGGGCGTCTTGACCACGGACAGGAACCCGGTCAGCCGGCCGATCAGGACCCCAGCCGCCCCCCGGACGATCGAGAGCGCGTATGGGTTCCGCTTCTGCGGCATGAGCACGCTGGCGCGCGTGTACGGCCCCGCGAGGTCCACGAAGTCGAACTCGGCGCTGTCCCAGATCTCGAGGTCCTCCGCGAGCTTGCTCATGTTCGAGACCAGGCTCGCGCCCGAGGCCAGGAGGTCGATCAGGCCGTCGGTCTGCCACATCGCGTCGCGCGTGTGCTCGATCACGCCGCCGAACCCGAGCAGCTCGGCCTCGCGCTCGCGCGGGATGAAGAGGCGACTGCCGTTCACGCACCCGGCGCCGCTGGGGCTCAGGTTGACCCAGTCCATCCCGTCACGCAGCCGTTGGACGTCCCGGAGCGCCGGGAACGCGAACGTCAGCAGGTAGTGGCCGAACGTGGACGGCTGCGCCTGCTGCAGGTAGGTCTGGTCGGGTATCAGCGTGTCGGCATGGCGTTCCGCGAGGTCGGCGATCGCCGTCGCGAACCCCGACGTGTCCGCGATCAGGCCCGCGACCTGTCGCCGCAGCCCGATGCGCAGGGCCACCCGGGCGGCCTCGCGCCTCGGCCGCCCCGCGTGGAGCCACCCCGCGTCGTCGCCCAGGCGCTGCGCGACGAAGCGCTCGCGCGAGTTGTAGGGATCGCCGTAGCTCGCGTCGTAGGGGAAGTCCTCGGCCGGCATCGCCGCGATCTCGAGCAGCAACCCGAGCAGTCGTCGGGCGGCGTCCTCGGGGACGATGCCCTGTTCGAGCAGCACGAGGACGTGCGCCACGTCGGCGAGGTTCAACCCCTCGTGCAGCAGCGGCGCGTCGGCGATCTCCAGCGCGAACCCGGCCTCGACCATCTCCGGCGCGGGGGCCTCGGTCGAGGAGCCGGACTTCGATCGTCGGGTCACCCGATCCCCTCCTCCCCGAACGGTGCCGGGTCGTCCAACACCGCCGGCAGACCGCCCGTATGGATGAACACGAACGGGCCCTCGGCGCCCTGCCGAACGACCTCGATCAGCGTCGCCATCGCCTTCGCGGTGAACACATGATCGAGCAGGAGCCCCTCGGTCCCGGCCGCGAGCTCCGCGGCCTCGCGAGCCGCGGGCGACCGGCGTGCGTACCCGGCTCCCCGCGCGTCGAGTACCCGCACCCCCTCCGGCTCCGGTCCGGTCGCGCCGAGCAGGTCGGCGCACCCCGCGGCGAGTTCGAGGACGCGCCTCCGGCTCTCCTGCGGGTCCCGGCTCGTCGCCGCGCCGATCACTTGCCACGGTAGGGCCAGGGCCGCTGCCCCGGCCACGAGACCCGCCTGCGTTCCGCTCGATCCGTTCGCGACGACGACCGTGACAGCCTCGACCTCCTCCTTGGCGAGCTGCCCGGCGAGCTCCTCGGCTGCCAGCGCGTAGCCGGCGGCGCCGAGCGGCGTGGCTCCGCCACGCGGGATCGTGTACGGCGCGCGACCGGCCGCGCGGAGCTCCTGCGCCGCCGCCTCCAGGGAGGCGTCAACCGAGGCGCGGTCCGGATCGTCCGTGAACGAGACCCGCGCCCCGAACGCGCGGGAAAGGCGCAGGTTCGCCGGCGGCGGGACCGGCTCGATCCCGTACATCACGAGGCGGCACTCGAGGTTGGCCACCCGGGCCGCCGCCGCCGTTGCCTGACAGTGGTTCGAGCCGGGACCGCCCCCGGTGAGCAGCACGTCGCACCCGTGCTCGAGCGCGTCCGCCACCAGGAGCTCGAGCTTCCTCGCCTTGTTCCCGGCGAGCGCGAACCCGACGAGGTCGTCGCGCTTGATCCAGATGGGCGGCGCGTCGATCGCGGCCTCGAGCCGTCGGGCGCGCTGCAGCGGGGTCGGCAGCGCGGCAAGAGGGACCCGTGGGAGATCCTTCACGATTGATCGTCGCCCTCGGCCGCGCGCGCCTCCTCGGCCCGCGCGAGCACGGCGTCCACCATCGCGCCGGCGCTCCCCGTGTCGATCCCTCCGAGCAGCTCGCTGAACGTCCCCTCACCGAGCGCGTCGCGCAGGTCGTCCGCCCCGTGGATCGCCTCCTGGAGGCTCTCACCGCTCGAGCGCGCCCGCGCCAGCACCTCCTGGAGCCTCGCCTGCGCTCGATGCTTGCCCATGACCGGGGCGAGCGCCGCAAGCAGCCGCTCGGACCCCAGCCCATCGGACGCCTCGAGGTTCCGACGCATCGCGACCTCGTCCACCTCGAGCCCCTCGAGCAGCGGGCGAGCGAGCGCCAGCGCCGTGCCGGTCAGCAGGCAGGCCTCCGGGAAGGCGACCCACTCGGCCTTCCATCCGCGACCGTCCCGCTCGTGCTCCTGGATCATCCCCTCCAGGATCACACCGGCGCTGGCACGGACCAGGCGAGAGAGCGTGACGAGGTGCTCGGAGACCTCGGGGTTGCGCTTGTGGGGCATCGTGATGCTGCCCACGCCCTCTCGGGTCGCGGGCTCGCGGAGCTCGGCGATCTCGGCCCGCTGGAGCTCGAGCACCTCAGAGCCGATCCTGCCCATGGTCGCCGAGACCATCGCGAGGACGTGGGTGAACTCGGCGAGGCGATCGCGCGACGTGGTCCAGGAGATCGCGGGGTCGCCGAGCCCGAGCTTCGCGCAGAAACGCCGCCGGAGCTCGGGGCCAGCGTCGCCGTAGAACGCGAGGTTCCCGGTCGCCCCCGCGAGCTGCGCGACCGCCCACCTCGACTCGCCCTCACGCAGGCGGTCGATGTGGCGGCGGAGCTCGTCCGCCCAGCCCGCGGCCTTCAGGCCGAACGTGATCGCCGACCCGGTCTGACCGTGTGTGCGGCCGGCCATGGGCGTGTCGCGGTACCGGCGGGCCAGGTCGAGCGCCGACGCCTCGAGCGCCCTCACGTCGCGGTAGGCGATCGACCCGACGGCCTTCATCGTGAGCGCCGTCCAGGTGTCCGTGAGGTCCTGCACGGTCGCACCGAAGTAGACCCACTCCGAAGCCTCCTCGGGCAGCACCCTCTGCAGCCCGTGGATCAGGCCGAGGGTCGAGTGGCCGGTCCGGCGCGTCTCGGCGGCAACGAACGCGAGGTCCAGCGCCTCGACCTTCGCCTCGGCGGCGATCGCGTCCGCAGCGGCGCGGGGCACGATGCCGAGCTCGGCCTGTGCGTCCGCGAGCGCTCCCAGGATCCGCAGCCACGACCCGATCCGGGGCGCCTCGTCGAACAGCGAGCGGAGCTCATCGGTGCCCCAAAGGTGGCCGTACAGGGCGGAATCGGTCAGGCGGGCGCCCACGCCGGCTCCGCGATCGAACAGAGCTCGCCGAGCCCCACGCGCACCTGCTCCAGGCTCGCGCCCCAGGGAACGACGACGGTGGCGCCCTCGCGCTCGACCTCCTCCTCGAGCAGGCAGCACTTCGTCAGCGTCGGCCCGGTCCAGCCCCGCGCTCGGGCGACCTCGCGAGGGCACATGTCCACCGACGGCGGATCGTCGCCGTAGAAGGCGCGGTGGATCTCCCGAGACCGCGCGCACCCGACGAGCGTCCACTCCTGTCGCGGAGGGCGCTCGTCGAGGTAGCTCACCTCGGCCCCCGGTGGCGCCACCCCGGAGCCGCGGCACGGGAACAGGTAGCGCTGGGCGGGTCGCGAACGCGCGAGCTCGACGAGGTCGATCAGCTCGGCGATGACCAGCACGGGCGGGAGCTCCTCCGCCACGTCCAGCAGCCGCCGGACCTGGTCGATCAGCTTGGGAGGCTCGGGCGGCGTTACCTCCACGATCCGCACCGGCACCGGGTCGGGCTCCAGCACGAAGTTCACGTGCTCGTAGCGTCCCTGCACCACCACGCAGCGTGCGTCCGGGGCCTGCTCGGCAGCGGCGCGCGCCAGCTGCGAGGGAACCGCGGTGTCCACCTCGGCCGCGCGTACGAACACCGTTTCGTCGGGTTCCGCGAGGAGCTCGAGCTCGACGATCGGCGAGAACAGGGGTTCTTCGGACGCCTTGCGAACGCGGAGCACCGCGACGGCCCCACCGGACCTGGCCACGATGAACGCGGTGCGCCGGTAGGCCTCGCGGCCTATGAAGTGGGCGCGCAGCGCCCCGGGCTGAAGCGGGACGTCCACGTCGGTCACCGATACGCCCCGGTACCTGCGGGGGACCAGGTTCCTCACGCCTGCGCCTCCGCCTCGCGGCGCCGGCGGGAAAGGTCGATCGTGTCGGCTCGAAGACCCAGACGCAGCGCCTCGAGCCCGATCGCGTCGACGAGCGGGATGTTGCCAAGGCTCACCTCTGCCCCGAAGCGGTCGATGAACCAAGCCTGCTGATCCTTGCGCGGCGCCTCGAAGATCAGGTGGGGCAGCCCGACGCGTTCGACCACCGCCTCGACGAGTGCCTCGCGCACGCTCCCGTCCGGCTCGTACAGTCCGACGGTCCCGCTCTCGCGCCCCTCGGCGAGCACCCACGTCGCACCCGCCTCTAGGTCCCCGGCCGCCTCGTCCGCCCACACCCTCGCCGAGACCTCGGCGCGGGGGTCCTTCGACCCAACCTCGGACAGCACGACGAACCGCGCCGAGGCAGCCGCGATCAGGTCTCGCTTGTCCCGCAGCGGCATCCCGATCGCCCCGTTGGAGACCTCGATGCACGGGAACCCGACCTGCGCCGCCCACGCCAGGCACTCGTCGGCCCGGCCCTGGCCCCACGCAACCTCCAGCAAGGTGCCCCCGACGCACGCACGGATCCCACGCTCGGCGAGCGCCGCGACCTTCTCCGGGACGTCCGGCTCGAGGTACGCGGTCCCCCACCCCAGCTTCCACAGATCGATACCGGAGCCGGCGCGCGTGGCGAGCACCTCGACCTCGGGGATCGACGCACCCTTGTCCAGGACGTGCGTGAGTCCCACCATCCGCGGCTTGGAGCTGCGCGCGGGAAGGTCCAGGAAGCCGGGCGCGCGGGTCACGTCGCCCATCGTAGACGAGCCTTTCGCGTAGTGGAACCGCCGCCGGGGCGGGCAGGGCCCAGGGTGTTCGGCCGAGCTAGGCCTCCCCGCGCGCCCCCAACTCTCGATCGATCATCAGCAGCGCGGCGGGATCCGACCCCACCGCGCGGAGCATGCGAACGACCTCGCCGGCGGTTCGCTCCTCCTCGACCTGCTCCGTCACGAACCACTGGAGGAAGGCCTGGCTCGCGTAGTCGCCGTGCTGAACGGCCAGCCCGAACAGCCCGTCGATCATCTGCGAGACGTTCATCTCGTGCGTGAGCGCCTGCTCGAACGCGCCCAGGACGGAGCCGAAGTCCGCGGACGGCGGGTCGACGCCCACGAGGGTCACCCGCCCGCCCCGCTCGACCACGTGCCGGACGAACTTCAGAGCGTGCGCGCGCTCCTCGTCCGACTGCGCGGCGAACCACCGCGCGGAGCCGGGCAGGTCGATGGACTCGCAGTAGACGGACATCGCCAGGTACAGATGGGACGAGTACAGCTCGGCGGCGATCTGGGCGTTCATCGCCGCCTCGACGTCGGGTGAGAGCATCGGCTCCTCCTGCCTCGGGCTCGGGGCTCCGGTCTCACCCCGAGCGTGCCGACCCCAGCCTATCCCCGCTCGGACATGGCCAGCTCAACCACGAGCGGGCGGTGGTCCGAGGCTCGACGCACCCCCTCGTCACTCGCGACACGCGCACATCCGACCTCGATCCCCTCGGACACGAATACGTAGTCGATACGCGCCGTCGGGTCCGAGGCCGGGAACGTCTCCCCCACGCCATCGCCCGCCGCGATCCAAGCGTCGTCGAACCGCTCGGCGAGGAGACCGGCCGCGCGTCGTTCGGGCGTTTCGTTCAGGTCGCCGCCCAGGACCACCGCGCCATCGCGTCGGGCCGGCAGGCCCACCAGCTCGCGTGCGTTACGGAGACGTTCGCCCGGATGCAGGCCGAGGTGCGTCGCGACGGCGAGCAGGCGGAGCCCATCCCGCTCGAGCCGAGCGACCAACGCGCCGCGCGGCAACAGGAGCGGGCCGCCCTCGAAGCGATGCAGCCGGTGCTCCACCACGACCCACGGCGGGCGAACGAGCACCGCGTTCTTCACGCGGCGGCGCAGCGGAGACCAGGGGTCCGGGGCTAGCTCCATGGCGACCGCGCGAGCGAACCTGCGGAGCCGCAGACGACCCCCGCTCTCGTTCAGTAGCAGGACGTCGGGCTGGAGCCGCTCCACGACCCGCACGACGAGCCCGAGTCCCTGGCGGAACCCTCGGACGTTGTACGCGACCACACGGAGCTGCATCGCGCCCGAGCGTACGCGCCCTCAGGCGACGACGGTCGTTCCGCCCTCGCCGGCGAGCGCGGCGAGGGCCTGGTCCAGGTCGCCGATCACCGCGCGCGACCCGCCTCCCTCGACGAAGTTCACTGCCGCGCGGACCTTCGGGCCCATCGATCCGGACCCGAGCTCGCCGGACGCGAGCAGCTCGAGAGCCTGCGCGACCGTGAGCCGGTCCAGCTCCTCGGGGTTGTCGGTGCCGAACCCTCGCTGCACGCGGGGCACGTCGGTGAGGATCAGCAGCACCGAGGCATCGACGTCACGCGCGAGGATCGCGGCCGCCAGATCCTTGTCCACCACACCCTCGACGCCTACGAGCCGGGGACCGTCCTCGATCACCGGCACGCCGCCTCCACCGGACGCGATCACGATCACCCCGTCGGCCACGAGCCCGCGGATCACAGGCGTCTCGACGATCGAGTACGGAGCGGGAGAGGGCACGACGCGCCGGTACCCGCCGTGGGGATCCGGCTTCATCGCCCACCCGCGCTCGGACGCCTGCTTGGCGGCCTCGTCCTCCTCGTAGAAGGGACCGACAGGCTTCGTCGGGTCCTGGAAGGCCGGGTCGTCTGGCCGCACGCGGGTGAGCGTCAGGATCGTGACCACCGGCCGCTCCATCCCGCGTTCGAAGAACACGTCGCCGATCGTGGCCTGCAGCAGGTAGCCGATCTGCCCCTGGCTCTGCGCGCCGCAGACGTCGAGCGGCATCGGGCTCACCCAGCCGCTAGCCGCCTCCTGCTGGAGCAGGATCCGGCCGACCTGCGGCCCGTTGCCGTGCGTCACGACGATCTCCCAACCCGCCGCTGCGATGTCGACGACCCGCTCGGCCGCTACGCGCGCCGACGCGTAGACGTTCTCGAACGTGTCCTCCTGCCCCTGGCGCAGGAGCGCGTTGCCCCCGAGCGCGATCGCGACGCGGTCCACGTCCTACCCCAGCACCGGTGCGAGGACGTCCGCCAGGGTCGGCGATCCCGGCAGCACTTCGAGGTCGTAGCGGACGCGCACCGCAGGCTTACGGATCTCGATCACGCGCCGCAGGTCGATCGGCGTGCCGATCACCACCACGTCGGCCTCGACCGAGTCGATGATCTTCTCCATCTCGGCGAGCTGCCCGTCCGAGTACCCCATCGCCGGCAGGACCGGCCCGACGTCGTACTTGCGGAACGTCTCGTCGATCGTTCCGATCGCCCACGGGCGCGGGTCCACGATCTCGGCCGCGGCGTTGGCGCGCGCCGCGACGACCCCGGCGCCGAACTTCATCTCGCCGTGGGTGAGGGTGGGGCCGTCCTCGACCACGAGGACACGCTTGTCGCGGATCGCGCCGGCATCGTCGACCGTCACGCGACTGTTCGCCTTGACGAGGGTGGCCTCCGGGTTCGCCTCGTGGATCGTCTCCATCAACGCGTTCACCTGGTCGATCGAGGCGGAGTCCATCTTGTTGATCACGATCACGTCGGCCATCCGCAGGTTGGCCTCGCCGGGGTGGTAGCTCGTCTCGTGTCCCGCGCGGAGCGGGTCGGCGACCACGACGTGCACGGTCGGGCGGTAGAAGGGCAGGTCGTTGTTCCCGCCGTCCCAGAGCAGGACGTCGCACTCGGTCTGCGCCTGCTCGAGGATGTCGCCGTAGTCGACGCCGGCGTAGATCACGGTCCCGCTCGTGATGTGCGGCTCGTACTCCTCGCGCTCCTCGATAGTGGTGTCGTAGCGATCGAGGTCATCGAGCGTCCCGTACCGCTGAACGCGCTGCGCCTCGAGGTTGCCGTACGGCATCGGGTGGCGGACCGCGACCACCCGCTTGCCGGCCTGCCGCAGCGTCTCCGCGATCGCCCGGGTCGTCTGGCTCTTGCCCGAACCGGTGCGCACCGCGCAGACGGAGACGACGGGCACGGAGGCGTCGAGCATCGTCTCGTTCGGGCCGAGCAGGATGAAGTTGGCGCCGGCGGCGAGGGCCTGACTCCCCTTGTGCATCACGTACCCGTGGCTCACGTCCGAGTAGCTGAAGATCACGTCGTCGACCTCGAGCTCACGGATCAGCCTGGTGAGCTCGGACTCGTCGTGGATCTGGATCCCCTCCGGGTACCGGTCGCCGGCCAGACTCGGCGGGTACATGCGGTCGTCGATGAACGGGATCTGCGTGGCCGTGAACGCGACGACCTCGTACCGACGGTCGCCGCGGTAGGCGACGTTGAAGTTGTGGAAGTCGCGACCGGCGGCCCCCATGATCAGCACACGACGCGGCATGCCTGGATCCTTTCGCAGGGAGGATGTGATGCGCGGGAGGCCGGGCGGCCCCGCTCTTCGCCTCGGACTGTAGCCGGAACGCCTCCTCAGGTCATCTGTCGAAGGGCTCAGCCCGCCTCCCACCTGGATCTGCCGAGGCGACCGAAGGGCCGGCCGAAGTTCGAGCGTGGACGCATGCACGTGCTACGCGCACGATGCTCACATCCAGCCCGCCGACACGGGTCCCGGGATGCTCCATCGTGCCACCGTACGGGCGTACACTCCCGCCATGCCGGTCTGCGACATGTGCCGGGAGGAGTACCAACAGGTCGCCTCGTTCTGTCCGAGATGCGGCACCCCGCTGACCTCGCTCGCGGCCCGGCTGCGCGAAGCTGGCACGCGCCGACCGACCGCCCGCAACGCCGAGGCGATCGTCAAGCTGCCCGACCTCGAGGACGTCGAGACCCTCTGACCCGGCCGGAGTGAAGGCCAAGCCTCGGCCGCCCTCTAGCGTCGTCAGCCGTCCGGGAGGTCGGAGGCCTCGTCCACGTCGAACAGGGTTCGGCGCTCCGGGTCTAGCGCTACCCACGTGTCCTCGTCGATCACGGCGTACGGGAGCGCGTCGAACAGGTCGCGCAGGCGACGGGTCCCGGCGTGCAGCAGTGTGTGAGCGGCCTCGTTCGCGGGTCCGCGCCGGACGACACACGGGAGCGGGCGGAACCGGTCGCCGTCGCCCAGGGTTACGGCGTCGACGGAAGCCTCGGCGGCGACCTTCAGCATCTCGAGCAGGACCGCGGTGCGCAGCTCGGGCATGTCGCCCGCCGCCACGAGCGCGTGGTCGGTGCGGACGGCGAGCAACCCCGCGTACAGACCCGCGAGCGGGCCCTGCGCCGGCTCCGGGTCCCGCGCGAACCGCACCGGCGCGCCGGGCGGCACCACAGGCTCGGGGCCGTCAGGCCCGAGCACCACGACGACGTCGCCGCAGACCTCGGCCAGGCGGATGACGGCGTGGTGCAGGAGCGGCATCCCGCGGTAGGGCTCGGCGAGCTTGTCCCGTCCGAACCGCGAGGAGCGTCCGCCTGCCAGGACGACGCCGGTCGCGGCGACCTCAGCCGTCCCCGGATCCCTTCGGGTTCTCGCGGTTCTGGACGAACTCGAACCCGAACCGCCCCTTGATGCACAGGTGGCCGCTCGTGACCGAGTGGTCCGCGGGCGAGGTGACCTTCACGATCTCGTTGTCCTGCACGTGGACCTCGAGCTCGCACCCGACGCCGCAGTAGGGGCAGATCGTGTTCGTGACGGCCTGATCCTCCTCGCGCCACTGCCCGGCCTCGCGGAGCTCGTGCTCGCTGCTGAACATCAGCGCGCCGGTCGGGCACACGCCGATGCAGTTGCCGCAGTAGACGCAGGCGGACTCGGGCAGGCCGACGTCGAACTCGGTCGATATCCGCGCGTCGAACCCCCGTCCGGCCACCGCGATCGCGAACGTGTTCTGGGCGTCCACGCCGCAGGCCTCGACGCACTTGTAGCACAGGATGCAACGCGAGTAGTCGCGCACGTACAGATCGTTGTCGACCTTCACGGGCTGGTGCACGGTCTCCGCGGCCTCTCCGGTCGGCTCTCGGTGATGACCCGTATGGCGCGCGTCGCGCTCCCCCGCCACGGTGGGCTCGGCGGGCGCGCCGTACCGGCCAGGATCGGCGCCGTAGCCCTCCCGCCAGCGATGCACGTCGGGGCTCGTCAGGGAGACGTCGACGCTCGAGCCAAGGAACTCGAGCACCATCTTGCGCGAATGGCGCACGCGCCCGGAGTCGGTGCGAACCTTCATGCCCTCCTCGGCCTTGCGCGAGCACGACGGGACGAGCACCCGCGAGCCCTCGAGCTCCACCACGCAGACCCTGCAGGCGTTCACGGGCGTGAGGTTGTCCGCGTAGCAGAGCGTGGGCGTGTCCACCCCTTTGCCGCGCAGGGCGTCCAGGATCGTGGACCCTTCGGGCACGCGGACGTTCTCGCCGTCGACCTCCAGGTCAATCAGCCGGCGGGGCGCGTCAAGCGACACGGCTCTCACGCGGCACCTCCCTCGAACAGCTTCAGCCGGTGGATCGCGGACTCGACCGCGTTGGCCGCGAGCTGCCCGAGCCCGCAGATCGAGGCGTCGCGCATCACCTGGCCGATCTCGCCGATCAGCGCGAGCTCCTCGCCGAGCGAGCCCCGCGGCCTCCCGGCCATCACCCGCGCGAGCGCCTCCTCCTGCCGGACGGTCCCCACACGGCAGGGCACGCACTGCCCGCACGACTCGTCGCGGAAGAATGCGGCGATCCGCAGCGTGATGTCGGCCAGGTCCACGGTGTCGTCGAACACCATCACGGCGCCCGAGCCGAGCGTAACGCCCGCCGCCTTCGTGTCCTCGAACGTCAGCCGCAGGTCCAGGTCGTCGGGCGTCACGAACGATCCCGCCGCCCCGCCGAGCAGGATCGCCTTCAACGGCCGACCACCCCGGACCCCGCCCGCCATCGCGAGGAGCTCGCGGAGCGTGACCCCGTGCTCGACCTCGTACGCGCCCGGCGCCTCGACGTGACCGGACAGGCAGAACAGCCGCGGTCCCGTGGAGTCCGGTGTCCCTATCGCCGCGTAGGCCTCGCCGCCGATCCGCAGGATCTCGAGCACGTTCACTAGGGTCTCGACGTTGTTGATCCCCGTCGGCTTGCCGAACAGCCCGCGCTCGACCGGGAACGGCGGCTTGTTCCGCGGCTCGCCGCGTCTGCCCTCGATCGAGTTGAACAGCGAGGTCTCCTCGCCGCATATGTAGGCCCCGGCCCCGCGGCGCAGCTCTACGTCGAAGGCGAACCC
>DATEDE010000063.1:0-3987 GCA_035286545.1 Actinomycetota bacterium
CCGCCGCCCAGCGTGAGGCCGGCGACCCCCGTCGTCGAGACGACCCCCCCGGTGGTAGCCAGGCCGAACGCATGCGTCGCGGTGTTGAAGTCGCCCCAGGTGGCCCCGCCCTCGGCCCGCGCCGTCGAAGCGACCGGGTCCACGCGGACCCCGCGCATACTCGAGAAGTCGATCACCACCCCGCCGTCGTTCGTGCCGAAACCCGGCACGCTGTGCCCGCCGCCTCGGATCGACAGGTTGAGCGAGCTCTCCCTCGCGAAGTTCACCGCCGCCATCACGTCGCCGACGTTCGCCACCCGAACGACCACGGCGGGCCGCCGGTCAATCATGGCGTTGAAGACCCTCCGTGCGTCCTCGTACCCCTCGTCCTCGGACGAGATCACCTCGCCACGCACCTGGGCGCGCAGCTCATCGAGCGCGATGGTGCCCACCGGGACCTCCTCTCCTCGCGCGAAACAGTCAGCCTGACGCATGTTACGCAAGATGAGGAGGGGCGGATCGAAGCCGGTCAACGACCCGTCGGTCCGTGTCGCCCGCCTAGCCGGCAGCCTCGGTCGCTGCCGTGCGCCGCGAGATCTCGGTGCGCACGACGGGGGCGACCTCGGTGCCGAGGAGCTCGATCGAGCGCAGGATCTTCGCGTGCGGCATCGCGCCGACGCCGAACTGGATCAGGAACCGGTCGTGCCGGAAGATCTCGTGCTGGAACAGGACCTTCTCGATCACCTGCTCCGGGCTCCCGACGAAGTTCGCGCCTTGCAGCGTGGCCGCGTTGTCGTAGTCGGCGCGGGTCATCGGCGCCCAGTTCCGCTCGCGGCCGATGCGGTTCATCGCCGCCGCGACCGCCGGGAACGAATCGTCCAGAGCCTCCTGCGACGTCTCGGCGATGAAGCCGTGCGAGTTGATGCTGAGCGCCGGGGCCGGGTCGTGACCCGAACGCAGCGCGGCCTGGCGGTGGAGCTTGGCGAACGGCGCGAACCGTGCGGGTTCGCCCCCGATGATCGCGAGCGCCATCGGTAGCCCGAGCGTCCCGGCGCGGATCGCGGACTCGGGGTTGCCGCCCACGGCGATCCAGACCGGTAGCGGGTCCTGCACCGGCCGGGGGTACACGCCGCGGTGGTCGATCGGCGCGCGATGCTTCCCCTGCCAGGACACCCGCACCGACTCCCGCAGCTCCAGCAGGAGTCCGAGCTTCTCGGCGAACAGCTCGTCGTAATGCTTCAGGTCGTATCCGAACAGCGGGAACGACTCGATGAACGAGCCGCGCCCGGCCATGATCTCGGCACGGCCGCCCGAGATCAGGTCCAGCGTCGCGAACTCCTCGAACACGCGGACCGGGTCGTCCGAGCTGATCACCGAGACCGCGCTGGTCAGCCGGATACGTTCGGTGCGCGCGGCCGCTGCGGCGAGCACGACCGCCGGGGCCGAGACCACGAAGTCGGGCCGGTGATGCTCACCTACGCCGAACACGTCGAGCCCCACCTGCTCCGCGAGCTCGACCTCTTCGAGGAGATCCCGGAGCCGCTGCTCCTGGCTGACGCTCCCGCCGGTGGTCTCCGGTGAGAGCTCCGCGAACGTATACAGGCCGATCTCCATGTCAACCGATGGTCTCACCGGATCGCTCCGGGCGTTCCCGCAGGATGCGGGGGGCACCGGCGTCCCTCATCCGCTTGGGGCGGTCGCGCGCAACGCGGCTCAGCGCCCCGGTCCCGACGACCCGAACGCTCAGTGCGCTTCGAGCCAGGCTCGCCTCGCCCGGCCCCACACGCTGACCCTGCGGGTGACGTCGACGCCGTTGGGAAGGCGGCTTGGGTACCGGCCCTCGAAGTCGGGGCCGAGGACGATCGTCACGTTGGAGTAGCTGCCCGGTGGGAAGGTCCCGTCGCTTATCGGCTGTTCGTCCAGGAAGAAGATGGAATCCGACACGATCACCTCACCGGCGGACTCGTCCCACTTGAAGATCCCAGCGAACCCGCGGCCGTCGTCGGCGTCGTCGGTTCGCATGGGCCTGCACCGGACCAGGACGTCCGAGATCTCGACGACCATCCCGGGATTCGTGTAGCCCGATCCGGACGAAGGGCGCGCCGAAAGGAAGTAGTGGGTCCGGTCGACCAGGACGTCTCGGATCACGCCGGACATCAGCTCGTCGTCCTCGATCGCGTCGTCGCGGATCCAATCCATGTAGGCGCCCTCGAGGAGGAACCGAACGTCGTTGCCGTCCTGCGTGCCTTCGGTTACGCGCGGGGCGAACCCGTCCTCCACGTTCTCGACGCTGAGGTCGAAGGAGGCCAGCCAGTCCTCGCCCTCGAACCTCAACGCATCCGCGTCGTACCGGGTCTTCACCTCGTCCCACGTGAGGCTATGGCTGATAGTGCCCGTGACTGTTCCACCGACCACGACCGTGTGCTTGGCCGCACAGTCGTTCCCGAACGACAGGTTGTTATCCGAATCGAAGTTGCCGACGGACTCGAACCGACGAAGGTCGAAGGTCCGGTCGTCGTTGGCGCAGCGATCCAGGGGCGCCTCGTGCACGCCCGAGATCGTCCGGATGTTGGGGCGATCCAGCGCCTGCCTCCGGGTGATGAAGCCGCCGGCGGCGGCGGGAACGGCCGCGAGCTCGACGAGGACGAACGCCGCTACGAGGGCCGCGAGCGTTCGAGGTCTCATGTCGCCTCCTCTGGAACGGGGGATCGACGGAAGCGCTCTCAGGCGCCATACGGAGGGGAAGGACACGACTCAGCGGACGAAGACGCCTGGGTATACCACGTTCGTCTCGTGAACGCCCTCGGCACCCACGTGGCGCATCGGCCGGCACACACACCCGATCGCCCGCCGTCACCCCATGTCGGGACGGCCCGGGAACACGACGCGCGGGATGCGCTCCAGGAACTCCTCGTGCAGCTCCAGGGCGCGGTCGAGATCGTCGACGCTGGTCGTCGCGCGGGGACGGAAGACCATCAGCCACCCGCCGAGGATCTCGAAGCCCACACCCGGGAGCTGCTCGAGAAGCCAGGCCATCATGCGCGCGTCGACGAAGGCGCTCGCGAACCGGTGGTCGGCCGAGCGGATCTCGAACCGGCGGTCGAACTCCACCGACTCGGTCCCGATGTCCGGGAGCGCGAGCACATCGCGCATCCGCGACGCGAGACGCTCGGGCACCACCGACAGGTCGGCCCAGGTCGCGAGAGCCTGTGTGAGCACGCACGTGTACCGCTCGTAGTCGTCGCGGTCCGCGGCGCTCGTCGGCGAGAACCAGTAGTCGGCGACCACGACGTCGAGCGAGTTCCGCCGTCCGGTGGCCGTGTTCTCGATGTCTCGCACCGAGGCCATCCAGCGGAACAGAACGAACGGGCGCTCCATCAGCCCGAGCGGGTCGCCGCTCTCGGCCCGAAGCCCGAGCTCCCGGGCCTGCCCCGAGAACGACTCACGCCGGGGCAAGACCCTGTACTTGTATCCGAGCCACGCGAGCCCGCCGAAGGTGATCCCTATGATGAGGAAGTTGCCGAAGGCCTCACGGGCGTCCTCGTCGCCCGCGGCGAACAGGATCAGCGCGAACGCACCGAGGACGCCCACGATCCACAGGAGCATGCGGTTCGCGGTCGATGCCTTCACCTTCGATACCTCGATCGCGGAGGATCGGTCGAGCGTAGCGCGGTTCTGACCCGCGAGACTCAACCTCCGAGGGGCACCAGGCGGTAGACGTCTCCCGAGAGCGACAACGCGTACAGCTCGCCGTCCGCATCCTCCCCGAACGAAGCTAGGTTCGGCACCACCGGTCCGAGTCGAAAAGGCTCGGGCGTGCCCCCACCACGCAGACGGAGCCCCTCGAGTCTGCCCCGGCAGAAGTCGCCAAACAGGTAGGTGCCCCGCAGGGCCGGGATGGACTTGCCCCGGTAGACGTAGCCGCCGGTCACGGCGCACACGGAGCCGTCGTGGACGTACTCATACACGGGAAGCACGGTGTCCTGTGCATCGACGCCCCCCTCGAAG
>DATEDE010000064.1:0-2597 GCA_035286545.1 Actinomycetota bacterium
CCCTCGTCCTGGAGCGTGTCGGGCGCCGGGCCCTGGTAGACGATCGGGATCACGGTGTCCGCGTCGCTCACCTCGAACGTGACGGTGCCCGTCGCGGTGTCGACGCCGATGCTGCCGTCGACCACCGGTCCCGCCAGGCGGACCTGCTCGCCCGGCATGGCAAGGACCTCGGTCGGGGTCTGGTAGTAGACGACAGACCTGGTGAACATCGTGAAGCCGACCGCGAACAGTGCCGCGAGCACGGCGACCCCCAACAGGGTGAGCGGGACCCGGTTCGGCCTGCGCTCGAAGCCCTCGGGGGCGGTCGGGAACAGCTCGTCGCTGTCAGGGATGGTGGGTGTCTCGCCGCCGTTCCTGTCCATCTCAGCCCTCCGGATCCGGCAAATCCGCCTACTTCAGTCCTCTTTGGGGCCTTTCGAGGGGATGTTGCCGCCGGACCCTAGGTTCGACATAGGCTGGTCGGCCCGTCGCGGCGGGGCCGAGTGTCCCCTGATGACCCGAGGCAGCGATGGGATGGTCGCCCCATGGCAGGCACCCAGGAGCCCGTTGAGGGCCTCGCGATCGCCGAACCCGAGCCGTCGCCCCCTCCCGAGCTGACGGCCGACGACGACCTGTTCCGGCAGGACCTTCCGGAGGGGCAGGAGCCCGCCTCGGGGGGCCGCGGGCGGGGTATCGCGATCGGGGTCGTGGTGCTGGGGCTCGCCCTCGCGATGGTCTGGGTGGCGATGGCCGCCCGAGGCGCGGGCGGCCTGGGACAGGACCCGTTCGGCCTGGAGGCGCCCGGCTTCGAGCTGCCGCTGCTCCGGAACGAGGGCTCGCTGGCGCTCTCGGACCTGAGGGGCAAGCCCGTCGTGCTGAACTTCTGGGCGTCGTGGTGCGGGCCGTGCAAGGACGAGGCGCCGATCCTTGCGGCCGCTGCCCCCCGTTGGGAGCAGCAGGGCGTGGTCTTCCTGGGTGTGGACTCCCAGGACAAGGAGGCGGACGCGATCGCTTTCGAGGAGCGCTACGGGATCTTGTACGACAGCGTCGTCGACGACGATGGATCCCTGGCGGCCGAGTACGGGGTGTTCGGATTCCCGGAGACCTTCTTCATCGACGCCGACGGCGTCATCCGAGCCAAGCACGTGGGACCGATCGACGCGCAGACGCTGGACACGTACGTGGCGTCGATCCTGGACTAGTGGGGGGACCGGATCATGAGAGGACGTTCGAGGCGGTGGTTCAGGTGCCGGTGAACTTCGAGCAGGCGCCGATCCTGCTGTTCTGGGAGACGACGAAGGCATGCGGCCTGGCCTGCAAGCACTGCCGCGCCGAGGCGATCGGCCAGGCGATGCCCGGGCAGCTCTCGACGTCCGAGGGCAAGCGCCTGATCGACGACCTCAAGGCGTTCACGCCTCGGTTCCCCGTGATCGTGTTCACGGGCGGCGACCCGTTCATGCGCTCGGACCTGTTCGAGCTGGCGGCTCATGCCCGCTCCTATGGGATGCCCATCGGGTTCGCGCCCAGCGTGACCCCGCTGCTCACCCGCGAGGCGGCCGTACGCATGCGCGAGGCGGACGCCAAGACCGTCTCGATCAGCCTCGACGGCGCGCTTCCCGGCACCCACGAGGGGATCCGTGGCGTCGACGGGCACTTCGCCGACACCGAGGCGGCGGTGCGGATGCTGGTGGCCGAGGGTCACACCGTGCAGATCAACACCACTGTGATGCGCCGCAACGTCGAGGAGCTGGCCGACGTCGCAGCGTTGCTCGCCGCGTGGGGCGCGCACATATGGGAGGTCTTCTTCCTGATCCGCGTCGGACGCGGATCCGAGCTCGAGGAGCTCACGCCCCAGGAGAACGAGGACGTCGCGCACTTCCTGTACGAGGCCTCCCGCTACGGCTTCATCGTGCGCACCGTCGAGGGGCCATTCTTCCGCCGGGTGGTCGCACAACGCCGCGAACAGCCCGACGTAGACCCGGTCGAGGCGTTCGGTCTCGGACCGTTGTACCGCAGGCTCACCGCGCGCCTGCGGGAGCTGCTCGGCGAGCCGGGCTCCTCCCGCGCGCAGAGCGTGGGGACGCGGGACGGCAAGGGGATCCTGTTCGTCTCGCACGACGGGGACGTCTACCCCGCAGGGTTCCTTCCCTACCGGCTGGGCAACGTCCGCACCGGCGACATCGTCGATCTCTACCGCTCGCACCCGCTGCTCCGCTCGATCCGGGCGACCGAGTTCGGAGGACGGTGCGGCGTTTGCGAGTTCGCCGACACCTGCGGGGGTTCCCGCGCCCGAGCCTTCGCCGCTCTGGGCGACCCGCTGGGCGAGGATCCGGCCTGCGCCTTCCAGCCGGCCACCCTGGCTGCGGCCGCGGGCTGAGCGCCCTCGGGCGAGCGCACTCGTCCCTTCGGGCCCCGGACCGTCCGGCCTCGGGTGTGGGGGACCGACGCCCCCGTCCGCGGCCCGAGGGCTGCGGTGAACTACATGAAGGGGAGGTGTCCCCGTGCGACTCGAGGCAAGGGTCATGATCTGGATGGCCGTTCTGCTCGGCGCGGCCTCCGCTCTGGCGCTCGCCCTGATGGCCCGGCTGGAGAGCCAGCGGATCGAGCAGCAGTGGACC
>DATEDE010000065.1:0-2756 GCA_035286545.1 Actinomycetota bacterium
TCGGCCTGGTCTACGCCTACCTGCCGCTGATGATCCTGCCGATCTACTCGTCGATCGAGCGCCTCGGCGACGGCCCGCGCGAGGCCGGCCAGGACCTGTACGCGAGGCCCTGGTCCACCTTCCGCCGGGTGCTGCTGCCGCTCACGCTGCCCGGCGTCGTGGCGGGCTGCATCTTCGTGTTCGTTCCGAGCATGGGGAACTTCATCGTCCCGGACCTGCTCGGCGGGGGACAGGAGGTGATGGTAGGCAACCTGATCCAGCAGCAGTTCCTGTCGGCGCGCGATTGGCCGTTCGGTGCGACCCTGGCGGTGGCGCTGATCGGCATCATGCTCGTGCTGCTCGTGGGCCAGGCCGCGGTCCTGCGCAGAGAGCAGGGCACCGCCGAGCGCTCGCCGACCGAGTCGCACGCGGGTCGCCGCCACGGCCGCGGGTGGCTCCGGGCCCACATGGGGTTCGTCTACGCCTTCCTCTACATCCCGATCGCCGTGCTCGTCGTGCTCTCGTTCAACGAGTCCGGGCTGCCGACCGCGTGGACCGGCTTCTCACTGAAGTGGTACGGGTCGCTGGCGAACAACCAGGAGCTGATCGCGTCGGTGCGGACCACGCTGGTGGTGGCGGTCTTCGTGACGGCGATCTCGACGGTGCTCGGGACGCTGCTCGCCCTCGGGCTCCACCGGACCGTGCGGAGCCGGTTCCTGGACTCGGCGCTGTTCGTCCCGGCGGTGATCCCCGACATCGTGCTGGCGATCGGGCTGCTCTCGTTCTTCAACCTCGTGTCGGCGCCGCTCGGGGTGGGGACGATCGTGCTCGCGCACGTGGTGTTCGACATGATCTTCGTGGCGGCGATCGTGCGCACTCGCCTGGGCTACTTCGACGTGCGGATCGAGGAGGCCGCGGGGGATCTGTACGCGGGTCCCCTGTCGACGTTCATGCGGGTCACCCTCCCGGTGATCGCGCCGGGGATCGTGGCGGGGGCGCTCGTGGCGTTCACCCTCTCGGTCGACGAGTTCGTCATCGCGTTCTTCACCTCGGGGCCAACGTCGATCACGTTCCCGATCCGCGTCTACTCGATGATCCGCTTCGGCGTGACGCCCGAGATCAACGCGATAGCCGCGATCGTGCTGGTGGCGAGCCTCGGGCTGATCCTGGTGGCGCTGCGGCTTTCCCGGGGGCGCGGCGACCGCGTGGCGATCGGTCCGCTCGTCTAGGGGCGCCGCGTCACGATGCCTCGCCGCGTCAGGCCGTGACCGTGATCGTCCCAGTCATCGAGAGGTGGATCTCGCAGCGGTACGAGAAGGTGCCCTCCTGCCGGAACCGCCGCCGGAACGACTCGCCGGGCGATAGGTTGCCCGAGTCCCAGACCCCGCTGTTCGACGTGGTCGTGTGGGTGTTCTCCCCGCGGTTCCGCCACTTGACCACGGTCCCGCGGTCGATCGTGATCGTCGCGGGGCGGAACCGGTTGTCGAGCATCCGGACCCTCACCACCTCTACCGTCCCGCGCGGTTCGCGCCGCGGTCGCTCGGCCGCTTCCAACCCCCCGGCCGGCACGAGCGTGAGCAGGAGACCGAGCGCGAGGATGCTTCCTCGGAGCTTGCCGTTCCGCATCCGGACATCCTGCCCGGTTCCGCCGCAGGCGTGCAACTCCCGGGGTCGTTGAATCGACCCTCGGCCTGCCCTACGGTCCGTTCGTACCCCGGCCCGCGGGGTTCCTCCTCGCGTCCGCCGGGCGATCACACACCTGCCTACCGGGGAGGCGATCTGGATGCCGGTCGAAGACCGGGGGACCCACGGCGAGGAGACCAAGGGCGCAGCCGTGCGCTCGCTGTACGGCATCGACGGTCGGCGCCGTCGCCGGCGACGCCGCGAAGAGGACGAGGACGAGTCGCTCCTTGACCTCGCCGCGGCCGAACAGGCGACGCTGCCCGAGCCCCCGCAGCCACAGACCCCGCCTCAGCAGGCCGCTCAGGCGCCGCCCCCGCCGCCCGAGCAGACCCTGGTGGTGGAGGGTCGCCGCTCGATGGTCCGCTCCTTCAAGGAGTGGTGGCACGAGGAGTCCCTGGCGCGCGCGGCCGAGAAGCGCGCCCGCGCGACCGCCGAGGCGATCATGCGCGCCCAGGCGATCCAGGCCGCGACGAGGCCGGTCGACAAGGCGCCGACCGAGCCCGAGCAGAACCGGTCGATGCACAGCGTCCTCGCACTGACCGAGGAGCGGTTCCAGGTACTTGGCATCCGCTCCGAGCGGATCCAGGACGAGCTCACCGGCATGTCGCGCATGCTCGCCGAGCTCCGCGCGCTGGTGATCACCTCCGGCTCCCGAACCGTGGCCGAGCCCGCCGCAGCCATGATCGGCGACATCGAGGACCGGCTGGACGGCCTCCTCGTCGCGCTCACCGAGGAGTTCCGGCGCCAGGCCGACGAGATGGAGCAGCGGATCTCCGCCCAGCTGACGCTGCAGACGGCCGAGCTCGCCACGCTCCTCGAGGACGCGGTGATCCGCATCGGCGGCTCTATCCCCGAGGAGTTCGAGAAGGTCCGCGAGCAGATCCCGCAGGAGATGGAGCAGATGCGCGCGATCCTGCCCGAGGAGCTCGGCAAGATCCGCGAGGTCATCCCCACCGAGATGGAGCGCCTGCGCTCGCACACCACGCAGGAGCTCGACGGCATCCGCTCGTTCTCCAACAAGCAGCTCGACGTGATCCGCAACGCCACGCTGTCCGAGCTCCAGCAGATCCGCGGCGAGATACCCGAGGGCTTCG
>DATEDE010000066.1:0-10823 GCA_035286545.1 Actinomycetota bacterium
CCGCACCACGGCGAATCCCAGCTGCCGACCGGTGCGCGCCTTGCCCGGCGGAAGGAGATGGTCGAGATAGACACGGCGAGCGAGATGCGGGACTTCACCCCCGAGGAGCTGCGTGAGGCGATCGAGGCCTCGCTGCGGGACTTCAAGGACGGGGACATCCTCGAAGGGACGGTCGTCAAGATCGACCGCGACGAGGTCCTGCTCGACATCGGCTACAAGTCGGAGGGGGTCATCCCCGCCAAGGAGCTATCGATCCGCCATGACGTCGACCCCAACCAGGTCGTAACGATAGGTGACCAGGTCGAGGCCCTCGTGCTCCAGAAGGAGGACAAGGAGGGCCGGCTGATCCTGTCCAAGAAGCGGGCGCAGTACGAGCGCGCGTGGGGCCGGATAGAGGAGGTCATGCAGTCGGGCTCCACGATAAGGGGCCCGGTGATCGAGGTCGTCAAGGGCGGGCTGATCCTGGACATCGGGCTGCGGGGGTTCCTGCCCGCCTCGCTCGTGGACCTGCGACGGGTGCGCGACCTGCACCCCTTCGTCGGCACCGAGCTCGAGGCCAAGATCATCGAGCTCGACCGCAACCGCAACAACGTGGTGCTCTCCCGTCGCGCGTTCCTCGAGGAGTCGCAGAGCGAAGGGCGCAAGAAGTTCCTGGATTCGCTGCAGAAGGGCGAGCGACGCAAGGGCACGGTCTCCTCGATCGTGAACTTCGGGGCGTTCGTCGACCTCGGCGGCGTCGACGGGCTCGTACATGTCTCCGAGCTGTCGTGGAAGCACGTCGACCACCCCAGCGAGGTCGTCCAGGTCGGCCAAGAGGTCGAGGTCGAGGTGCTCGACGTCGACCTCGAGCGTGAGCGCGTGTCGCTCTCGCTCAAGGCGACGCAGGAGGATCCCTGGAAGGAGTTCGAGCGCATGTACTCGGCCGGCGAGATCATCGACGGCCAGGTCACGAAGCTCGTGCCGTTCGGCGCGTTCGTCCGCGTGGCCGCCGGCATCGAAGGCCTCGTCCACATCTCCGAGATCAGCGACCAGCACATCGAGTCCGCCGAGGCCGTACTGACCGTCGGCGACGAGGTCCGCGTCAAGGTCATCGAGGTCGACGTCCCCCGCCGCCGCATCAGCCTCTCGATGCGCCAGGTCGGCGGCGCCCTCCCGCGCCCCGCCACGGAGATCGAAGAGGAAGCCCCGGCCGCACCCGACGTTGTGGTCGCGGCCCCGTCGCCGCCGGGGGAGTCGTCGACGGCATCGCTGGAGGTGGTCGCGGTCTCGGCCGTCGACGAGCCCCCGGCGCCCGCCGAGGCCGCTCCCTCTCCGGTGGAGCCGGCGTCTGCTGCTGAGAGCGTTGCCGCCTCCACGGACCCCGTGGCGGTCGCAGCTAGCGAGGTTGCGGTGGCTGCGGGAGCGGACGGCGAAGCCGACGGGGGCTCGCCGACGGCCGAAGCGCCGGTGAGCACGGACGATGCCGTCGGTGACTCCCCCGGCGGATCGCCGCCCGCGACCGACGAGAGCGCTACCACCGAAGCCGAAACCGCAGAGGCCACCGAGGAGGACGTCAGCCTCGAGGCGATCTTGGAGGACCTGAAGCGGCGCGAAGGCCGGTCGGAGTAGGCCGGTGCTGCTCGTCGGGCTGACGGGCGGGATCGGGTCGGGCAAATCGACAGTCGCCCGCATGCTCGAGCAGCGCGGTGCGGTGGTGTTCGACGCCGACCTGCTGGCACGCAAGGCCGTCGAGACGGGAACCCCCGGGTACCAGGCCGTGGTTGAGAGGTTCGGGGCGGACGTGCTCGCCCCGGGCGGGGATCTGGACCGGGAGGCGCTCGCGAGCATCGTGTTCGCCGACCCGGCCGCGCGGCGTGACCTGGAGGCGATCGTGCACCCGGAGGTTCGGAGGATGTTCGCGGAGGGGACCGAGGAGCACCGGGACTCGAACCGGGTGGTGGTCTTCAGCGCGCCCCTCCTGGTCGAGACCGGGATGCACACCGCTTTCGAGGTCCTTCTGGTGGTCTCGACAACCGTGATCACCCAGGTCCAGCGCCTCATGCGCGACCGCGGGATGTCCGAGGACGCGGTCCGTGCACGGATCGCCGCGCAGGCGCCGCTAGAAGACAAGGCGGCGGTCGCAGACGTGCTGATCGACAACGAAGGTTCGATCGAAGAGCTCGAGGCACAGGTCGAGCGCGCCTGGGCCGACCTCGTCGCCCGCGTCGGGGGCTGACGTGGGGTACGCCGCCGTCTTCTTCGACGCGGGGGAGACCCTCGTGCACCCGCACCCCACCTTCCCCGACCTGTTCGCGCAGATCCTTCGGCGGGAAGGGCATGACGTTACCCCTGAGTTGGTCCGCGAGCGCGGCCACGTCGTGTTCGACCGGTTCCGCGTGGCGGCGGAGAACCAGGAGCTGTGGACGACCTCGCCCGAGCGTTCGCGGCGGTTCTGGCACGAGGTGTACGAGATCTTCCTGAGCGAGCTCGGCGTGCCGAACGCGAACGGATTGATCGACACCGTGTACGGCGAGTTCACGGACCGGTCGAACTACCGGCTGTTCGAGGACGTGCCGGCGGTGCTCGATCGCCTCCGTAGGGCCGGTCTGATCCTGGGCGTCGTCTCGAACTTCGAGGCATGGCTCGAGCGGCTGCTCGACGAGCTCGGGGTGACGGACTACTTCGCCGTCCGGGTGGTCTCCGGCGTAGAGGGCATGGAGAAGCCAGACCCCAGGATCTTCGAACTGGCCATGTCGAGGGCGGGCGTCGTGCCGGCTGACTCCGTCTACGTCGGAGACAACCCGGAGTTCGACGTCGATCCCGCGCTGGCGGTCGGCATGTTCCCGGTGCTGATCGACCGACGAGGTCGTTTCCCGGAGGCGCCGGGTGCCCGGATCGGATCGATGGACGAGCTGCCGGACGTGCTTGGTCTGTGACGATGGATCGGATCTACACGGTCGAGGAGGCGAACGCGCTGTTGCCGGAGCTGCGACAGCGCCTGGCGCGGATCCGCGACGCTCGGCAGGTGATTCTCCGCCATGCCGAGGTCGTACGCGACCTCGTTTCCGAGGACGGCGGAGGCGCGCACCCCGGCGCGGAGTACCTCGATGCGACCGCGACGGTCCGCCGAGAGATCGAGCGGCTCGCCGACGAGGAGATCGCGCTTCGCGATCCCGAGTCGGGGCTGGTGGACTTCCCAGGGGAGCGCGAGGGTGAACGCGTCTGGCTCTGCTGGCTCCTCGGCGAGGAGCGCGTGGGCCACTGGCACCCGCTCGACACAGGGTTCTCTGGACGGCGGCCCCTGTGACGACGCGGGGTCGCGTCGTCGTGATGGGAGCCACGGCCGAGGAGCCACCGCCCGGAATCACGACGATCGCCGAGGCGATCGACGTCGCGTACGGCGTCACGTCCGAGGAGCTCCGCGAGGTGCTGCCCGGTTCGGACGTGTTGTTCGCTTGGCGCCCGCGCCGAGGCCCGCTGGAGGAGGCGTGGGACCGAGCGGGCGACCTGCGCTGGATCCAGTCCGCCTCCGCCGGGGTGGACGGCCTCATGTTCCCGGGGCTGGTCGAGGGCGACGTCGTGCTGACGAACGCCCGGGGCGTGTTCGATGAGGCCATCGCCGAGTTCGTCGTGGGTGTCCTCGCCTTGTTCGCGAAGGACCTCATCGGGATCCTCGACCGTCAGCGCCGGGGCGAGTGGCTCCACGAGGAGACCGAGAGGCTCGCGAGCAAGCGCGTCCTGATCGTGGGCGTCGGTCCCGTCGGACGCGCGATGGCCAGGTCGTGCGGCGCGCTCGGGATGCGGGTCCGAGGAGTGGGACGCACCGCGCGTACGGGCGACGAGGCCTTCGGGACGATCCACGGGTTCGACGAGCTGACCGACTCGCTGCCATGGGCCGACTACGTCGTCGACGCGCTGCCGGCGACGCCCGAGACCAGGGGCGCGTTCGGCGAGGAGGCGTTCGGCGCGATGAACGCGTGGGCACGGTTCGTGAACGTCGGGCGAGGAAGCACGGTGGACGAGGCCGCCCTCGTGCGGGCCCTCGCCGAGGGCCGCATCGCCGGGGCGGCGCTCGACGTGTTCGAGGAGGAGCCGCTGCCGGCCTCGAGCCCGCTGTGGTCGATGGCGAACGTCGTGGTCTCGCCGCACATGTCGGGGGACTTCGCGGGCTGGCGGGAGACGGTGGTCGAGCTGTTCGTAGAGAACCTCGAGCGCTACCTGACCGGGCGTCCACTCCGTGGCGTCGTGGACAAGCGTCGCGGCTACGTCCCGTCCTGAGCCGGTAGCCTTCGCGCGATGGGCGACGAGGCGATAGCCGTTCGGGGGCTTCACAAGTCTTACGGCGACGTGCAGGCCGTGCGAGGCATCGACCTGACGGTCGAGCGCGGTGAGGTGTTCGCGCTCCTGGGGCCCAACGGCGCGGGCAAGACGACCGCGGTCGAGATCCTCGAGGGCTACCGCGAGCGCAGCGCGGGCGAGGTGGACGTCCTGGGGCACGATCCCGCCAAGCGGTCCCGGGCGATGCGCGAGCGGATCGGGATCGTCCTGCAGTCGACCGGCGTCGACCCGTACCTGACCGTGCGCGAGACGATCCGCCTGTACGCGGGCTACTACCCGAGTCCACGGGATCCCGACGAGGTCATCGAGCTGGTCGACCTCGCGGAGAAGCGTGATGTGCGCGTGATCAGGCTCTCGGGCGGGCAGCAGCGGCGGCTCGACGTCGCGGTCGCCCTCGCCGGCGACCCGGAGCTCTTGTTCCTGGACGAGCCGACCACGGGGTTCGACCCCGGCGCCCGGCGGAACGCATGGGAGATGGTGCGGAACCTGAAGGCTCTGGGCAAGACCGTGCTCCTGACGACCCACTACATGGACGAGGCGCAGCACCTGGCCGACCGCGTAGCCGTGATCTCCAGGGGCGAGATCGTGGCCGAGGGACCGCCCGCGACCCTCGGCGATAGGCACCTCGCCGACGCGGCGATCCGGTTCCGGCTGCCGGCGGCCGCCGAGCTGCCTCCGGATCTGGCGGGCCGCGCGATCGTCACGGGAGACGGCCTCCTCGAGCTCATCGTCTCGGACGCGACCCGAGCGCTCCACGACCTGACCGGGTGGGCGCTCGAGCGAGGCATCGAGCTGGAGGGCCTGCACGTGGCGCAGCCGACGCTCGAGGACGTGTACCTGGAACTGACCGGAGGGGAGGCGGGGCAGGAGTGAGCGACCTCCGTCTGGCGATTCGACAGGTCCGCTTCACGAACACGGCCTTCTGGCGCAACCCGGCCGCGGCCTTCTTCACGTTCGTGTTCCCGCTGATGTTCCTCGTGATCTTCACGACCCTGTTCGGCAACACGGAGGTCACGCTGCCCGGACCCGACGGCCAGCCCATCACCGTGAGCCAGTCGACGTTCTACGTGGCCGCGATGGCGGCCTTCGCGGTGATCACGGCCTGCTACACGAACCTCGCGATCGGCGTGTGCTTCCAACGGGACGCAGGCATCCTGAAGCGCGTCCGTGGCACGCCGCTCCCGGGTCCGGCATACCTTTCGGCCAGGGTCCTGCACGCCGTGATCGTCTCGGTGCTGCTCGTCGCGATAACGGCCGCGTTCGGAGCCGCGTTCTACGGGTCGGACCTGCCGTCGGGTGGCGACCTGATCGTGTTCATCTTCACGGTGCTGGTCGGGGCGGCGAGCTTCGCCGCCCTCGGGCTCGCGGTAACCGCGATCGTGCCGAACGCCGACGCCGCACCCCCGGTCGTGAACGTCACGATCCTGCCGATCCTGTTCCTGTCGGACATCTTCATCCCGCTCGGCGAGGACTCACCGGCCTGGGTCGACTTCGTGGGGCTGGTGTTCCCCGTCCGCCATTTCTCCGAGGCTATGCAGGCCGGCTTCATCGGGACGGAGTTCGAGTGGAGCGACGTAGTGGTGGTCGCCTTGTGGGGGCTCGCCGGCCTGGTCCTTGCAGCCAGGTTCTTCTCGTGGGAGCCGCGCAGGTAGGAGCCGGGCCACGAAGGGGCCTGTGCTAGGCTCCGCGAACGGGCGCGCGGCGTCCATCGGCACGACCAGGGGGGATCTCAGATGCGGAAGCTCTTCGCCGTCTTCGTCGTCAGCGGGTTGCTGCTCGCCGCCTGCGCCGAGGACGAGCCGACCGTCGGCGGTGCGACCGCCGAGACGGGCGCCACCGGTGCCACCGCCGAGACTGGCGCGACCGGCGCGACCGCGCCCGCGACCGCCGCCTCCTGCGCGGCCGACAACGCCGCCACGCTCAAGACGGCGGGCACGCTCACGATCGGCACCGGCAACCCGGCGTTCCCGCCGTGGTGGGAGGGCGGCGAGGTCGAAGGCTCCGAGTTCGCGTTCAACGAGCCGTCCCTCGGTCAGGGCTACGAGGGCGCCGTCGCGGCGGAGGTCGCGAGTCGCCTCGGGTTCACCTTCCCCGACCAGGTGGCCTTCGTGCCGGTGGCGTTCAACAAGTCCTTCGCGCCGGGGGAGAAGGACTTCGACTTCGTGCTCCAGCAGATCTCGTACAAGCCCGGCAGAGACGACGCGGTCGACTTCAGCGAGTCCTACTACAACGTGAACCAGGCGCTGGTCTCGGCCGAGGGGAGCCCGGTCGCGACCGCGACCACGATCGACGAGCTGAAGGACGCGAAGCTCGGCGCCCCGATCGGGACCACGAGCCTGGACGTGATCACCGAGGTGATCCAGCCGACGACGCAGGAGCCCGCCGTCTACGACGACCTCGCGCAGGCGGTGACCGATCTCGACAACGGCGACATCGACGGCATCGTCGTCGACCTGCCGACCGCGTTCTTCATGGCGGCGGTCCAGATCAAGAAGGGCGTCGTCGTGGGGCAGTTCGGGACCGAGTCCGACGAGTACTTCGGGATGGTGTTCGAGACCGGGAGCCCGCTCGTGGCGTGCGTGAACCTCGCGCTCCGGGAGATGAAGGCCGACGGGACGCTGGACGCGATCGAGCAGCAGTGGCTCGCCGACAAGACGAACGCGCCGGTCCTGGGCTAACCGCGTCGTGAGCTTCGGTACCGCGGGGGCCCCGGAGAAGTACCAGGGCCTACCCGGTGGGCCGTATACGCCCCCGACAGGCGACCGTGGTTCGAAGATCCTCGCTCCGCTGCGGGGGGAGGGCGCTCGGGGCGTGTGGATCGCCGTCGTGAGCACCGTGGTGTTCTTCACGGCGCTCGGCCTGGCCGTCGTGAACTCCTCGGGCTGGCCGGCCATCAAGGAAGCGTTCTTCGACCCGCAGGTCTTCTGGGACTCCCTCGGGAAGATCCTCGAGAAGTTCTGGCGGAACATCTTCATCTTCGTGGTGGCCGAGGTCTTCGTGTTGATGCTCGCGCTGCTCCTGGCCGTGATGCGGAGCCTTGCCGGGCCGGTGTTCACCCCGCTGCGCATCCTCGCGGCCGTCTACACGGATCTGTTCCGCGCGCTACCCACGATCCTGGTGATCCTGCTGCTTGGTTTCGGGGCGCCCTCCCTGCAGATCAAGGGCGTGCCGCACTCGGACATCTTCTGGGCGATCGTCGCGCTCGTGCTCGTCTACTCGGCGTACGTGGCCGAGGTTTACCGGGCCGGGATCCAGTCCGTGCATCCCTCGCAGGTCGCCTCCGCCCGGGCCCTCGGGCTCAGCCGGCGCAAGACGCTGCGATTCGTCGTGATCCCGCAGGCCGTGCGCCGCGTCCTCCCGCCGCTCCTGAACGACTTCATCGGCCTGCAGAAGGACTCGGCGCTCGTGGCGGTGATCGGCTACACCGAGGCGCTCCGGCAGGCGCAGATCGTCTCGGCCGCCGAGTTCGACTTCACGCCGTACGTCGCGCTGGCGCTCGTCTACATCGTGATCACGATCCCCGAAGCTCGGTTCGTCGACTGGCTCGTCGCCCGCGACCAGCGGCGGCGACAGGCTGCTGGAGGGGTGTGAGCGTGCCGGAAACCGCCGCCCTTCGCGTGGAGGGGCTCCAGAAGTCGTTCGACCGGCTCGCGGTCCTTCGGGGCATCGACCTCGAGGTGGGCGAGCACGAGGTGGTCTGCCTGATCGGGGCCTCGGGCTCGGGCAAGTCGACGTTCCTGCGCTGCATCAACCTGCTAGAGCCGATCAACGCCGGGCGGATCTTCATCGAGGGTGAGGAGATCACCGCACGTGGGGTCGACGTGAACCGGATCCGTCAACGCGTCGGCATCGTCTTCCAGGCGTTCAATCTGTTCCCGCACATGAGCGTCATGCGCAATGTGACCCTCGCGCCGATCGAAGCGCTCGGTTTGTCCAGGAGTGAGGCAGAGGCGCTCGCCAGCGATCTGCTCGGGCGCTTCGGGCTCGCGGACAAGTCACGCGAATACCCCGACCGGCTGTCGGGTGGCCAGCAGCAGCGCGTCGCTATCGTGCGGGCGCTCGCGATGAAACCGGACGTGATGCTGCTGGATGAGGTGACGAGCGCGCTGGACCCGGAGCTCGTGGCCGAGGTCCTGAACGTGATCCGCGAACTCGCCGCCGGTGGGATGACGATGGTGATCGCAACGCACGAGATGGGATTCGCGCGCGACATCGCCAACCGCGTGTGCTTCCTCGACGAGGGTGTGATCCTCGAGCAGGGCCCGCCCGAGCGGATCTTCTCGGAGCCGCAGGAAGAGCGCACGCAGCGGTTCCTGCAGAGCATCATCGAAGCGGGGCGGATGTGACGCGGATCGCCGACCTCTCTCATCCCTTCGGGGACGGGATGGTGCCGGCCCGCGCCGATGCCGAGATCGGAGAGGAGGCGTCATAGCTGCCGACGCGATGCAGTCTCGCCGGGAGGCGATCCGCATCCTCGAGGAGGGCCGCGCGCGGATCGAGGACCTCCTGGACCGGCTCCCGAGAGCGGCGATGACGGCGGTCGGCGTCGGCGGGGGCGACTGGTCGCCGAAGGATCTGATCGGGCACCTCGCGTCGTGGGAGGAGTACGGGCTCGACGCCCTCGCGGCGTGGCGGCGTGGGGAGCGGGCCCCGATCGACGAGCTCCAGTTCACGTTCAGCACCTCGAGGCTGAACGACCAGGCCGTCGCCGCCAAAGCCGGGTGGACCCTCCCGAAGGTGCGGCGCGATGCCTCCCGGGTACACGAGGAGCTCCTAGCTGAGATCCACACGATGTCCGACGCTCGGTGGCGGGCGCCCACCACCCCGCGCGGCCGCAAGCCGCTCGGCATCCGGCTCGGAGCGATCCTGCAGGGCTCGGGAGGCGCCCACTTCGCGCACGACGCGGCCCACGTGAAGAGCCTGTCCTCCTTCGTGAAGACCCACGCCCCGGAGCGGTGACCCGGCGCTACCATCGGGGTGGAGGCCACGATGGAAGAGCGCCCTGAGGCCGAGCCCGAGCGAGGTGCCCGAGATCGACGGCGCGGAGCCGGCCTGGTCCGCGCCCGTCGGCCCGTACGGCTGGTCCTCGTGCGGTGGCGCGATGCCTGGTTCGACTTCGAGCGGGACCCATCGGGCTGGCGCGACGAGTACCTGGTGCAGACCGTGGGGTTCCTGGTGCGGGAGGAGCCCGGCGTGATCTCGCTCGCACAGGAGCGCCTTCCCGGCCGGGACGGCTACCGGGCGATCACCCACATCCCTCGGGGCGTGATCGAGTCCATCACGCCGGTCGCCGAGGAGGAGATCCCCGCCCGCCGCGCCGAGGATCGGACCAAGCCGAACGACGTCTGACCGAGCGGGCCTGTCGGCGGATCTCGCTAGGATCGATCCGTGCCACCGTTCCAGATCCGCGCCGAGTTCGTGCCCTCGGGCGACCAGCCCAAGGCGATCGATGACCTGGTGGCCGGCGTGGAGGTGGGGGAGCCGCACGTCGTCCTGCTGGGGGCGACCGGGACCGGGAAGACGTTCACGATCGCCCACTTGGTCGAACGCGTCCAGCGGCCCACCCTGGTGATGGCCCCGAACAAGTCGCTCGCGGCCCAGCTCGCCAACGAGTTCCGCGAGTTCTTCCCCGAGAACGCGGTCGAGTACTTCGTCTCGTACTACGACTACTACCAGCCCGAGGCCTACATCGCGCAGACCGACACGTACATAGAGAAGGACTCCTCGGTCAACGACGAGATCGAGCGCCTGCGGCACTCGGCCACCGCGGCGCTGCTCACCCGGCGCGACGTCCTGATCGTGGCGAGCGTCTCGTGCATCTACGGCCTCGGCTCGCCCGAGGAGTACGAGGGCCAGATCCTGCGCGTGCACAAGGGCGTGGCCACGGACATGGAGTGGGCCAAGCAGCGCCTCGTCGACATCCAGTACGACCGGAACCAGGTGAACCTCGCGCGCGGCAAGTTCCGGGTGCAGGGCGACGTGCTCGAGGTCCACCCCTCGTACGAGGAGACCGCGGTCCGGATCGAGTGGTGGGGCGACCAGGTCGAGCGCATCACGCGGTTCGACACGATCACCGGCGAGGTCCTCGGCGAGCTCCCCGAGATCACGGTGTTCGCGGCCACCCACTACGTCGCCTCGGACCAGCGGATGAAGCGCGCGATCGTCACGATCGAGGACGAGCTGCGCGAGCGCCTGGCGCTCCTCGAGGGCCAGGGCAAGCTGCTGGAGGCCGAGCGCCTTCGGATGCGCACCACCTACGACCTCGAGATGCTGCGCGAGGTCGGGTTCTGCAGCGGCATCGAGAACTACTCGCGCCACATCGACGGGCGCGAGCAGGGCGAGGCCCCCTACACGCTCCTTGACTACTTCCCCGACGACTGGCTCTGCGTGATCGACGAGTCGCACGTGACGGTCCCGCAGATCCACGGCATGTACGAGGGGGATAAGACGCGCAAGGAGAACCTCGTCGAGTACGGGTTCCGTCTCCCGAGCGCGCTCGACAACCG
>DATEDE010000067.1:0-16114 GCA_035286545.1 Actinomycetota bacterium
CGGGGTCTACGCCTCGATAGAGGCCGAGACGGCCGAGATGGACCTCGAAGAGGCGCAGGCGCTGCTCGACGAGTTCGGCGTGCACGAGCCGGGACTGCAGGGCGTGATCCGCGCTTGTTACGGGGCGCTCGACCTCATCACCTTCCTGACCACGGGCGAGGACGAAACCCGGTCCTGGGAGGTCCGCCGGGGGGCGACGGCGCCCGAGGCGGCGGGCGTGATCCACACGGACCTCGAGCGCGGCTTCATCCGCACGGAGGTGATCGGCTACGACGAGCTCGTCGAGGCGGGCTCGATGGAGGCGGCGAAGAAGCACGGCAAGGTCCGCGTCGAGGGCAAGGACTACGTGGTAGCCGAGGGCGACGTCATGCACGTTCGCTTCGCGGTCTGACCCCTATGTCGCGCCCGTCTCGGCAACGGCGCCCTCGGTGAGGTCGGTCCCAGGGCAAGCGTCCACCGTTAGGTTCCATGTGCCGTGGTTCAGCACGCGAACCACGCGGCCGATGGTCCGCTCCTCGCGGATCACCACATGGAGCTCGCCGTGCCAGTCCGTGTCGGGGTACCCGGGCTTCACCAGCCGGTCAGCGTCCTCGAGGCCGGGCAGGGCGCGACGCGCCGTCTCCTCGAACCCTTCCACCGCGTAATCGGTCTCGAACACCCCGCTGTCCTGATCGGCGCACGCGAGGGCATCGGGCGTCCAGAGCTCATCGGGATCCTGGAGCTCGAAGCTGACGACGAGACGCTCTCCGGTCCCCACGCGCAGGCACGCGAACTCGATCTCTCCCGGCGACAGGGTCAACTGCAGGTCGATGATCCCGTCGGCGGGCAACACGCCCGCGATGGTCCCCGCCGCCGTGGTGCGAGACGAAACCTCGTATCTACGGTCCTTGCCGACGTTGACCACCTGGAGGTGGAGACCATCGGTCTGCGTCGAAACGACGGGAGTCAGGACACGCGCGCCCTCCTTCGCGCACACCACCCGACCCACCCGCGGCACCTCGTCGCCGCCTCCCAGGGCCACCGCGCCGACGGCGATGACCACGAACCCGATGAATACGGCCACCCCACGGCGCACTTCCAAGACGATACCGAGCCGCGACCGGCATGTCCGTATCCCCGACCTTAGTCAGCTTTCCCTGGTACTGGGCGCCCAGAACCCTTTACACTCGGACCCTCATGGCGACCTATCGGATCGGCGAGGCGGCGTCGGCGCTCGGCGTGCGTGTGGAAACGCTGCGCCGGTGGGAGCGCGAGGGCCGCCTCGTCACCTCGCGCACCGCTGGTGGACAGCGCGTCGTAGCGGCCTCCGAGGTCGCAAGGCTCATGGCCGAGCGCAACGCCCGGCAGCCGATCGCGAGAGCGAGCCAGAGGAACCGGTTCCCCGGCGTCATAACCCAGGTCAGGAAGGACAAGCTCGCAGCGACCGTCGAGATCCAGGCCGGCCCCCACCGGATCCTCGCGTTCATCACTCGCGAGGCGGCCGACCAGATGGGGCTCGCGCCGGGGATGGAGGCGGTCGCGGCCGTCAAGGCGACGAACGTGACCGTCGAGCTGCGCGGATGAGCTCGGCGACCGAAACCTCGATCCGGCCGATCCCGTGGCCGACCCTGCCCGATGCCACCGGCGCCGTCGCGGATCTCGGCGTCCTGGTGCCGCTGGCCGCGGCCCTGATCCTCGTGAACGGCCTGGACGCCGGGGCGGTGTTCGTGTGCGCCGGGCTGCTGGTTCTCGCCACCGGGATGGCCTTCAAGATCCCATTCCCGGTGCAACCTTTGAAGGCGCTGACCGCGGTCGCGGTCGCCCGCGAGCTCTCCCCCGACGTTATCCACGCGGCCGGGCTCGAGCTCGCCGCGTTCCTACTGCTGCTGTCGATCGGTCACATCGCCGACCTGGTTGCGAGGTTGTTCGTCAAGCCCGTCGTTCGGGCACTGCAGCTGGGCGTCGGCGTGCTGCTGGTAGTGACGGCGGGCAAGCTCGTTGCCGATCCACCCGAGCTGTTCGCCGCGCCCGCCTCGCCCTGGCCGATGGTGCTCGCCGCGATCGCCTTCGCGGGGGTGGCGATCGCCGCACAGCGGCGCCGCTACGTCTTCGCGCTGGTGCTGTTCGGGGCGGGACTGGCGGCGACGATCGCAGCGACACGCCCGGATCTGGCCGGACCCTCCTTCGCGCTCCCCGACCTGGGAGTGCCGCCCGCAGCCGCGTTCGGAACCGCGTTCGTTCTTCTGGTGATCCCGCAGCTGCCGCTCACGTTCGGGAACGCGGTGGTTGCGGTAAACGATCTCGCTCACGAGTACTTCGGCGAGCGGGCCGCACGGGTGTCGGCGTCACGCGTGTGCCTGTCGGCCGGGGTCGGGAACACGCTGTCCGCGCTGATCGGGGGCATGCCGATGTGTCACGGGGCTGGCGGCCTCACGGCCCACGTGCGCCTGGGGGCCCGTACGGCGACGATGAACCTCCTGCTCGGCTCCTCGTTCCTCACGCTCGGGCTCTTCTTCGCCGGCCAGATCCCGGTGATCCTCGGGCTCCTGCCCGTATCCGTACTCGCCGCGTTCCTCGCGTACGCGGGACTGCGCCACGCCTGGCTCGTCTCGGACCTACGAGGAGCACCGCTCGCCATCGCGCTCGTCGCGGGCGGGTTGGGTGCCTGGTACGGGAACCTCGCCGTCACCGCCGCGCTCGCCCTCGCCCTCGAATACACGCGCAGGTTCGTCGCCCATCGGGCCCGGAACGTGGCGTGAAGGTACCCTGGGGTTCCATGTCCGAGATAACAGACACGCGCACCGAGAAGGTAGAGCCCGCCCCGAGCGATCCCGCGGCCGAGGCCGAACAGACATCGCGACGGCGGCGGTTCGTCGGCTCTACGCCGTTCCTCGTCCTGATCGCACTCGGCGTCGCTATCGTGATCAAGACGTTCCTGATCCAGGCCTTCTTCATCCCGTCCGAGTCGATGGTCCCCACGCTGGAGATCGGCGACAGGGTCTTCGTGAACAAGTTCGCCTACGACATCGGCGACCTCGGCCGGGGCGACGTGATCGTGTTCGAGAATCCGAACCCCGGCGAGGTGCCCGACCGAGGCCCGGTGAGCGGCTTCCTTCACTGGCTGGGCGAGGGCATCGGGTTCGCCCAACCCGAGAACGAGGACTTCATCAAGCGCGTGATCGCCCTGCCGGGTGAGACGATCGAGATCCGGGACAACGTCGTGTACATCGACGGTGAGGTGCTGGACGAGCCTTACCTCACACGCGAGGCGATATCGCACAACGGTGATTACCCCCCGACGACGATCCCCGAGGACTCGCTGTTCGTCATGGGCGACAACCGTGGCAACTCCGCCGACAGCAGGTACGGACTTGGCTTCGTCCCGCTCGACCGAGTGGTCGGCAAGGCCTTCGTGGTGATCTGGCCGCCGTCGAGCCTCGGCGGCGTCTGAGCTACTCGTTCGCCTGCTCCGCGGCCCAGGCATCGAGCAGCCGGTAGGCCTCCTCCTCGTCGATCGGCCCGCCCTCCAGCCGCGCCTCCATGAGGTGCTCGAGCGCCCGGCCCACGTCCGGTCCCGGCGGGAGGCCCAGGTGGTCCATCACCTGTTTGCCGTCGAGCGGTGGGCGCATCGCGCCTAGGTTCTCCTCCTCCGCCAGACGCGCGATCCGGTCCTCGAGGTCGTCCTGAAGGGCCTCGAGCTTCTTGGCCTTGAACCGGTTCTGCGTCGTGCAGTCGGCGCGAGTGAGTTGGTTCAGCTTGTCCAGCAACGGCCCGGCGTCGCGCACGTACCGCCGGACCGCGCTGTCGCTCCACTCGCTGTACCCGTGGAACCGCAGGTGCATCTCCACGAGGTGAGCGACGTCGTCCACGGCTTGCGTCGGATAGCGCAGCGCCTGCAGGCGTTCTCGGGCCATCCGCGCGCCCACCACCTCGTGGTGGTGGAACGTCACCCCCTCGGGCGTGATCTCGCGGGTGGTCGGCTTGCCGATATCGTGCACGAGAGCGGCCAATCGCAGCGTGAGGTCCGGCTCGCACCGCTCGACGACGGCTATCGTGTGGTGCAGAACGTCCTTGTGCTTGTGCACCGGGTCCTGTTCCAGCCCGAGCCTCGAGAGCTCGGGCAGGAACTCATCGGACAGGCCGGTCTGCACGATCAGCTCCAGCCCCTTCGACACGTTCGGCGCGACCAGGAGCTTCGAGAGCTCATCGTTGATGCGCTCCGAGGAGACGATCGACATGCGCTCTCGCATCCGCCCGATCGCCTCGATCACACGCGGCGCCGGCTCCAGGTCGAGCTGCGCAACGAAACGCGCGGCCCGAAGCATCCGTAGAGGGTCATCGGAGAAGGCGACCCCGGGGTCCAGCGGTGTGTCGAGGCATCTGGCCGCCAGGTGCTTCACGCCGCCGAAGGGGTCCACGAACTCGCCCTCGGGCAGCCGGACGGCCATCGCGTTCACCGTGAAGTCCCGCCGCGAGAGGTCCGTCTCCAGGTCCTTGCCGAACGTCACCGCCGGCTTGCGATGCTCCTCCGCGTAGACCTCCTCGCGGTAGGTGGTGATCTCGAGCACGAGGTCGCCCTTGCGCGCTCCGACGGTCCCGAACCTCAACCCGACCAGGTACTGCCGGTCGGCCCATCCCCGGAGCACCTTCGTGGTTTCGCGCGGGAGGGCATCGGTCGCGAAGTCCAGATCTCCGTGCTCGCGCCCGAGGAGCAGATCCCGCACCACGCCTCCCACGAGGTGCAGCTCGTGCCCGGCCAGGCGGAAGCGCTCACCGAGTTCGACGGCGAGCGGGGGGACCTGCAGGAGCGCGCCCGGATCGGACGACCGGCCGGCCATGACCCCGCGAGGATACCCCCGTCGAGGCGCGGCCCTGCGGTACGTTCGCGCACGTGATCGAGGTCCTGGGCTTCCTGTGGACGCTCCCGAACACCATCCTCGGCCTGCTCCTCGGCACGCTGACCTTCCAGCTGCCCAGGCTCCAGGGCGCCGCGATAGTGTTCGACCGCGCGCCGCGAGGCCTCACCCGAGCGATGCTCTCGTTGGACCGCGCCGCCATGACCATCGGGTTCGTGATCGTGAGCGGCGTGCCGGTCCAGGGTCGCCTCCTCGCGCATGAACTCGAGCACGTCAGGCAGTACATGGCGTGGGGACCGTTCTTCGTCCCCGTCTATCTGTTGCTGGCGGTGCCCTACGGCTACCGGCGGCACCCGATGGAGCGTGCGGCCCGGCGCGCGGCGGGCGAAGCCGACCAGGGTTAGGACGTGGCGACGCCGAGCACGCCGCGGTTCATCGTGCCACGGAGCGCCAGCACAAAGTCGTGAGGGTTCGTGGAGGCGAGCCTGGCGTCCTCCTCGTCGACGAGCCCCTCGTGCACGAGGCGCACGAGCGCCTGGTCGAACGTCTGCATCCCGTAGAAGGAGCCCTCCGCGATGAGATCGCGGATCTCGATCGTGGCGCTCGGGTCGATGATCCGGTCGTACACGCGGCCGGTCGCGATGAGCACCTCGATCGCCGGGACGCGGCCCTTGCCGTCGGCGCGCGGAACGAGACGCTGGGAGACGATCCCGCGGAGCGCCCCCGCGAACGAGGTGCGCACCTCGCGCTGGTGCGATGGCGGGAACAGGTCCAAGAGGCGGTTGATCGTCTCCGTCGCGTCGATCGTGTGGAGCGTCGAGATGACGAGATGCCCCGTCTCGGCTGCCTGGATCGCCGAGAGCGCGGACTCGGGATCACGGATCTCCCCGACGAAGATGACGTCCGGATCCTGACGCACGACGTGTCGGAGCGCCGCCGCGTACGAATCCGTGTCGAGGCCGACCTCGCGTTGCTGCACGATCGAGCGGTCGTCGTCATGCACAACCTCGATCGGGTCTTCGATCGTCACGATGTGCGCCCGCCGGGTGCGGTTGATGTGCCCGATCATCGAGGCGATCGTCGTAGTCTTGCCGGTCCCGGTTGGGCCCGTCACGAGGACGAGACCGCGTGCGGAGTCGGCCAGGTCCTCCAGGACCGTAGGAAGGAGCAGCTCTGCGACCGTCGGGACCTCCGAGCGCACGCGCCGGATAGCCAGACCGACCACCCCGCGTTGGCGGAACACGTTCACGCGGAACCGGCCCACGCCGGTCAGGGTGTGGCCGAAGTCGGCCTCGTTAGTGTCGTCGAACTCCCGCCGCTTGTGCTCGGGCATCAGGGCGACAGCGGCCCCCACGGTGTCGTTCGCGGACAGTGCCGGGTACGGCGCAGGCAGGAGCTCACCGTCCACACGGACGAACGGTACGTTGCCCACCTTGAGGTGGAGGTCGCTCGCGCCGACCTCCACCATGTGCCTGAGCAGCTCGGTTACGTCCACCCGTCAGTCGCCCTCCCGCTCGTGCTGGGGCGCGAGGTCACCTTCCTGCCCGACCTCGACCTCGATCTCTTCGAACTCCCCATTCAGTCTTCGGCGCGCGGCGAGCAACTTTGAGCCCCCGATGAGAAGTAGCAGGACGGCGAGCACGACCATCCCGAACGGTGTGGCGTACCGCTCCAAGCGCTCGTAGCTCTCCCCGAGCGCGTACCCGATCATCGTGTGCCCGATCCCCCAGATCGTTGCGCCCAGCAGGTCGTACGCGAAGAACCGCTTCCAGGGCATGTGCGAGATCCCGGCGACGATGAAGCCGACGCTCCGAACGACCGGGATGAACCGGCCCAGGAATACGGTCTTGCCGCCGTGCCGCTGGTAGAAACGCTCGGTGGCCCCTAGCCGCTCGGGGGTGACGAAGAGCTTGCGCCCATGGTTCTCGAGGAAGCCTCGCCCGAAGCGACGCCCGATCCAATACCCGAAGTTGTCACCCGCCACGGCCCCGATGACCGCGACCGCCGCGACGAGCGGGAGCCAGAGGTCACCGAGCCCCGCGTAGACTCCGCCGATGATGACGAGGGTCTCGCCGGGCACGATGACGCCGGCGCCGACCGAGTTCTCCAGGAACGTGACCGTACCGACGATCACGTATCCCCAGGGAGCCTCGAGGTACGGTCGGAAGAAGTCGATGATCTTCTCGAGCATCCCGGGGCAGTATAGGAACGCCCCTCGGGACGGCCCGCTGTGATGTCGACGCGCAGCGAGGTGTCCGCCGGCGGCGTCGTCTACCGACCCGTCGGCGACGGGTTCGAGATCGCGTTAGCGGCCCGGCGTACGCGCCGCGGTGAGCTCGCATGGGGTCTCGCCAAGGGAGCGATCGAGCCAGGAGAGTCAGACGAGGAGGCCGCGCTCCGCGAGGTGCTCGAGGAGACCGGCCTGGAGGCGGAGATCGAGGCCGACCTCGGCGAGATCCGCTACTTCTACGTGTGGGACGGCGTGCGCGTTCGCAAGCGCGTCCACTTCTTCCTGATGCGCGCCACCGGCGGTGACGTCTCACGCCACGACGCCGAGATGGAGGAGGTTCGCTGGCTCCCGCTCCGGACGGCGATCAAGCGCGCCGCGTACCGGGGCGAGCGCGACATGGTCAAGCGCGCGGCGGGGCTCCTCGGGTGACGGCGTTACAGGTCGCCGGAGGCGCCCTCGTCGGCTTCATAGCCGGCGTGCTTTCCGGACTCTTCGGCGTGGGCGGCGGCATCATCACGACACCGGCGGTGAACGCGATGCTCGGTGGGACGGCGATCGAGGCGGTCGCCACCCCGCTCCCGGTCATCCTCCCGACATCGATCGTAGGCGCGTACACGTATGCGAAGGCACAGCAGGTGAGCTTCCGAGCGGTTCGTTGGGCGACGGGCCCCGGGATCGTCGGGGCGATCATCGGCGCATGGCTCACGGAGCTCGTGAACACCCACCTCCTGCTGGTGATCACCGCCGGACTCATCGTCGTCACCTCGGTCCAGGTGATCCGTGGGCGAGCGCCGAAGACGCCATGGAGGAGGGGCACGACGGCGGGCTGGAAGTTCGGCGTCGTCGGCGGGGCGGCCGGGTTCGTGTCCGGTCTCCTCGGGGTGGGCGGCGGGATCATAATCGTGCCGGCGTTCACTACGTGGATCGGGATGCCGCTCAAGCGCGCGCTCGGCACCTCGCTCGCGATCATCGCCGTGCTCGTGATCCCGGGAACGATCGTCCATGCCCTGCTTGGGAACATCGACTGGGCGATATTCCTGGTGCTCACGCTCGGCGTCGTGCCCGGAGCAAGGATCGGAGCGCGGCTGGCGCTGGGCGCCCGTGAGCGGACGCTCCGCGTGGCCGTCGGCTGCTTCCTGCTGGTCGTCGCGGCCGCCTACGGCATCCGCGAGCTGTCGTTCCTGCCAGGGAGCGGGGGATAGGATGACGGGACCGCCCATGCGACGCCTCGCGCCGCTGCTCAGCCTCGTCCTGCTCCTGATCGCCGCTCTCGGTCCCAGCACGAGCGCGCAGGAGCCGACACCCGTCCGGCTCACGCTCCTATCACAGACCGCCTGGAACTCGACGAGCCAACGCGTCGTCGACCTGCGGATCAGGGCGGAGAACCTCGGCGACGTCCCGCTGCCAGAGCTGTCTATAGGGGTCACGCTGTACTCGCGGGTGCTGACGCGCAGCGCCTACGAGCAGTCGCTCGTGACCGATCCGTTCGTGGTGATCGACGCCGAGACCCTCGCCCGCGAGGGGCCGCTCGAGCCGGCTGTCGTGCGGGAGTTCGAGGTGGCATTCACGCTCGACTCCTTCGGCCTGGACCCCGACCAGTCGGGCGTCTATCCGCTCAAGGTCGACCTTCGCACCGGCGGCGCATCGGTCGGGGCCATCCGAACCCCCGTGATATTCCTCGTCCGCGAGCCCGAGGTGCCGCTCGCTCTCTCCTGGACCTTCGTGCTCGAACACCCGATCTCGTTCGGTCCCGACGGGATCTTCCTGGACGACTCGCTCGAGGTCGCTCTCGGCGCGGGGGGACGCCTGAACGGGCAGATCCGCGCCCTACTCGAGCTCGTCTCCCTGCCCTCTGACCCCGTCGTGGAGGTCGCGCTGTCCCCGGTACTGATCACCCAGCTCGGCCGGATGCGCGGCGGATATGCGGTCGTCGGTCCCGAGGGAATCCGGGAGATCCCGGCGGGAGAGGGCGGTGCCCAGCTCGCCGGGCAGGCGCTCGAAGACCTGCGAACCATCGCCTCCACGCCCGGCATACGGATGACCGCGATGCCGTTCGCGACGCCGGAACTTCCCGCGTTGTACGGGGGCGGGCTCGGTCTCGACGTCGGCATCCAGCTCGAGCGTGGACGCCAGGTCGTCGGCGCGTTCCTGCAGACGACGCCGGTCCCCGGCGTGCTGCGCCCCCCTGGCGCGGCGCTCGACGACACGACGCTCCGAGGGATAGCTGCCCTGGGGATCACCACCCTGCTTGTCGGCCCCGCCACCGTGGAACGCGTGCCGCAACCGCTGGACCTCACGGGACCCGCCACCGCTAGCCTCGCCCAGGGGGCAATCGCCGCGATCGCCCCCGACCCCTCCACGGAGGCCGTCATCGCTCAGATCGCACCTGAGGACCCGGTGCGCGCCGCGCAGGCGGCGCTCGGCGAGCTTGCGGCGATCTGGCAGGAACGACCGGGTGACCCGCGCGGCGTAGCACTCGTCTTGGGCGAGGACCTCCCTCTGCCGGGCCCGTTCTTCGTCACGCTCGCTCGCGGCGTCTCGGGTGCGCCGTGGCTTTCCCTGGCCTCCCCGACCGAGCTCCTCGCGGCCTTCCCTCCCCCGGAACCCTCCGAGGTCGCCACGCCGTCGCTCCGCCGATTCACCGGCACCTACATCGCGGAGCTGAAACAGGCGCGTCGGCGCGTCTACACGCTGAGCTCGATGCTTCCGCTGGGAAGCGATGAACCCGCCCAGCTCGAGACGATGCTGCTCCTCGCCGAGGCTCGGCAGTTCCTGTCCGAGCCGGATGGGGGCCTCGCGTTCATCAACGCCGTCCGGGGCGAGGTCGACGCGGTCCTGGACTCCCTCACGCTCGATACCGTCGAGACCGTCACGCTGACCTCCGAGTCGGGCGGCGGGATCCCGGTGAGGGTCACCAACGGGGCACAGGAGACCCTCAGCGTCTCGGTCCGACTGGCGTCCCAGCACCTGCGCGAGACCCTCTCGGCGGACCTCGAGCTCGCCCCCGGCGCCTCCGAGACGGTCCGGTTCCAGGCGCAGCTCCGGTCGACCGGGCGGTTCCCCGTTCGGGTTCAACTCCTGTCGCCGAGCGGGCGGGAGGTCGACCATGAGACGATCGTGGTCCGCTCCACCGCGTACAACCGGATAGCGATCGTCATCACGATCGGGGCGGCGCTGGTGCTGATGGTCCTGTGGGCGAGGAGGTTCCTGCCACGGCGGAGCCCGTGAACCCCGAACCCGCCGATACGACACAGGCGTTCGTGCGGAACACCGCCGTGATGTCGGCGGGCACGGCGCTGTCGCGGCTCACCGGGTTCCTCCGGCTGTCGGCGATGGCCTTCGCACTCGGGATCACCGAGTCGCGACTGGCGGACTCCTACAACATCGCGAACATCACGCCGAACATCCTGTACGAGCTGGCGCTCGGCGGGATCCTCACCTCGGTAGTCGTCCCGGTCGTCGTCGAGTGGCTCCAGCAGCACGGGCGCGACGCGGCGTGGGACGTCGTCCGGCGGCTCTTCAAGCTCGCGCTGATCGTGCTGTCGGCGATCGCCGCGCTGGGCATCGTCTTCGCGCCGTGGATCGTGGACCTGTACACCAGTGGGGTCCCCGAGTCCCAGAAGGTCGCGACGGCGGCGCTGGCCACGTTCTTCCTCCGCTGGTTCATGCCGCAGGTCGTCTTCTACGGAGTGGGCGCGGTGGCCACCGGCCTGCTGAACGCCCATCGGCGGTTCGCGGCGCCGATGTTCGCCCCCATCGTGAACAACCTCATCGTCATCGCGACCTTCGCGATCTTCGCTGCCATGCCTGGGGCCGACCCGGGATCGGGTGAGCTCGCGACGGACGCCCAGAGGCTCGTCCTGGCGATCGGCACAACGCTCGGCGTGATCGGGATGACCGCCGCGCTTTGGCCGTCGGTGCGAGCCACCGGTTTCCGCTTCCGGTGGAAGGCCGAGCGAGGCGCCGAGGCCGTGCGGACTATGGCGCGCCTGGCGACCTGGGTCCTCGTCTACGTCGTCACGAACCAGCTCGGCTACCTCGTCGTGCTGATCCTCGCGGCCGCGATCCAGGGCGACTACTCGGCCTACGCGGCCGGGTTCATCCTGTTCCAGCTGCCGCACTCGATCTTCGCGGTCTCGATCTTCACGGCGCTCCTGCCCGCGATGTCCTCGCGGTGGAGCGACGGCGACGTCGAGGGGTTCCGCCGGCTCCTCTCGCAGGGCCTGCGCGCGACCGCGACCGTGTTGATCCCGGCGGCCCTCGGCTACCTGGTGCTCGCGCGCCCGATAGTGCGCCTCCTGCTCGAGCACGGCGTCACGGGACCGTCCAGCGGCGAACTGGTCGCCGAGGTCCTCGTCCTGTTCGCGCTCGGACTGTTCCCGTTCTCGGCGTTCCAGCTGCTGCTGCGGTCCTCATACGCTATGCAGGACACCCGAACGCCCGCGCTCGTGAACGTCGCGGCGACCGCGCTGAACATCGGCGTGAACCTGATCATGGTGCTCGGGTTCGACCTCGGCGTGCGAGGCCTCGCGCTCGGCCATGCCGCGTCGTACGTGTTCGCGTCGATCGTGCTCTTCCTGCGGGTGCGCGCCAAGGTGGGCGGTCTGGGCGGCGAACGGGTCTGGGGGTCGATCGGGCGCGTCCTCGTCGCGGGACTCGCCACCGCGAGCGCCGCCTGGCTGATGGCCGAGGCGATGGAGAGATGGCTCGGGGTCGCCACGGTCGGCGCACAGGCGATGCAGGTCGTGTCTGCGGTGGTCGTCGGACTCGCCGTCTTCCTCGCCTCGGCGGTAGCCCTTCGGATCGAAGAGGTCGACTTGGTGCGGCGCCAGGTGGCGGGAAGATGGCGGCGATGAGGCGGCGCCTCGAGCTCGAGTCCGGACTGGTGGGCAAGCTCATCTTGGCGTGGCTGCTCGTGGCCGCGCTCCTGGTCGTACTTGCGCTGGACGTTGGCTCGATCCTCCTCGCGCGGTACCGGGCCGCCGACGTCGCGCAGGACGTCGCCTTCGCGGCCGCCGAGACCTTCGCCGAGACCGGCGATGTGGAGGCCGCTCGCGCCGTCGCGCTCGGCGAGATCGATCGATCGGGCGCCGGCGCGCGGCTCAAACACATCGACGTTATCGGGCGCGAGGTCACGGTAGTGCTTGTGGACCGGGCCGGGACCCTGCTTCTCGGTCGGTTCCCGTTCACAGAGGACCTGACCAAGGTGACCGTCACGGACACCGCATCTCCCTCCGGCGGGTAGGAACCGTCCGACGCGGATCGTCGCTGATGCAGGCATACACTGCCGCGTGATGCACACGACCCGCCCCGTCACGATGCTCTCCGGGCGCTACGCGCTCGACAAGCGACTGGGACGCAGCGAGACCGGCATGGTTTGGCTGGCGACCGACACGCTCCTTCACCGACGGGTCACCGTGAAGGTCGTACATCCCAGGCTCGCCGACGACCCCGTCTTCGCAACCGCTCTGACCGAGGAGGTGCGACGGGTGGCCGGACTCGCCGACCCGAGATTGGCACGGCTGCTGGACTCCGGCCAGGAGCAGGGCGTCACCTTCGTGGTGCGAGAGCATGTCGAGGGCCCGAGCCTTCGCACCCGCCTGAACGAGGCCGGCCCCCTCCCCCTAGCGGAGGCGATCGGGGTCGTCGTCGCCGTGCTGCAGGGGCTCGGCGCGGCGCACGAGGCCGGGGCCCGGCACCTCGCGCTCGATCCCGACGACGTCATCATCGCCGGTGACGGGCAGATCCGCGTCACCGACCTCGGGATCGGCGCCGCGATCGCGAACGCCAAGCCGGCCGAGGCGGTCGAGCTGCTAGGCGCGGACCGCCTCGCCCCCGAGCAGGCCGCCGGAGGGCCTGCCGACGCGCGGACGGACATCTACCTGGCCGGCGCCCTGGCGTTCGAACTCCTGACGGGGCAGCTGCCGCGAGGGCGCACGTCCGTCCGTAAGCTTCGCCCGGACGTACCTCGGAGGCTCGACCGAGCCCTCGCGCGAGCGTTGAACGCGGACCCCGACCGCAGGTTCCCCGACGCGCTCTCTTTCCGGAGCGAGCTCACGCCCGACGGCGACCGCGATGGCCTCCTCGTGCATCAGGAGACCCCGCAGGCTGGAGCGGGTCTCCTGTCCTGGGTCGGCGTCCCCCTGTTGATCGCCGGCGTGGCTGCGGCGACGATCGCCCTCGGCCTGTGGGTCGGCACGCTCGAGGTCGGTGGACCTCTCGGGATCCGCCCGACGCGCGAGGAACCCACGCCCGCGGAGGTAACGCTGCGCGCGGAGCGCCCGATCTCGGCGATCGCCTTGGATCCCTTCGGCGACGGCAGCGAGCTGTCCACCAACGCCCCACGCGCGGTGGACGGCGACCTTGCAACGCTCTGGCGGTCGGAGGATTACTTCGACGGCGAGCTCGGAAAGCCCGGGATCGGGCTGGTCCTGGACATGGGTGAGACCTTGCACATCACCGGTCTCCGCCTGTGGACCCCTCACCCGGGGTATACCTTCCGCATCGCCATCGGCGACGATCCCGATAGCCTCGTGGCCGGAGTCGGCGACGCAGGGATCGCCGCGTCCATCACCCGGGTCCCGCTCGAGGCGACCGGTCGGTACGTCCTGGTCTGGATCACCTCCGTGGTCCCGACGGGCGACGGCAACCGCGCGGAGGTGGCGGAGGTGCGGATCGTGGTCCCGGTCCCGGAGGGCTCTGATGCCTGAGGGGGACGTCCGCGACGAGGATCTCGTCCGGCGATTCCTGTCCGGGGACCGCGCCGCCTTCGCCGCGCTCGTCGAGCGCCACGAGCGCCGCGTATACAACCTCGCACTTCGGATGACCGGCCGCGAGGAGGACGCGCGCGACGCCACCCAGGACGCCTTCCTCACGGTGCTGCGCAAGCTCTCCTCGTTCCGCGGCGAGTCGGCGTTCACGACCTGGCTGCACCGGGTTACCGTCAACGCCTGCTACGACCTGCTCCGCAAGCGCCAGCGACAGCCGCTCCTGGAGCGCGCAGGGGCCGAGGATCGCCCCGCCACCGAGCCGCCCCCGGTCCCCGACCACGCCGACGCCTCCGACCTGTCGATCGACGTCCAGCGTGCACTGCTAGAGGTCCCCCAGCACTTCCGGGTGGTGATGATCCTGCACGACGTGCGGGACCTGCCACAGGAAGAGGTGGCGCAGATCCTCGGGGTGCCCGTGGGGACCGTGAAATCGCGCCTGCACCGAGGCCGGATCGCGCTCGCCCGGGCTCTGGGCGTGCGACGGTCCGGGGAACGCACCGACCCCGCCCCGCCGTCTGAGGGGACGATGACCCCATGACCCACCCTGAGGAGCTCCTCGCCGACTACGTCGACGGCACGCTGAACCATGAACAGCGTGCCGTCGTCGACACACACCTGCCTGGGTGCGCGACCTGCCGCCAGGAAGTGGACCTGGCACGCAGGGCCCTCGCGGTGCTCGCGACCCTGGAGGACGTGCCGGTGCCCTTCGGCGTGACCGGTCCGGTGCTCGCCGAGGCCGGCCGACGCTTCGAGAGGCGCCGGGTAGTCGTGTGGGAGCGGCTGCAGTGGGCGGCGGGGATCGCGGCGGCGGCGGCTCTGGTGCTCGTGGTGGCTCTCAACATCGGAGACGGCTCGGACCGCGAGGGCGCCGCGTCCCTCGGGTCGACCGCGGCCGCCGACGCGGAGGCCGGGGCCGTGGCGCCGGAGGGCGAGGACGGGCAGGGTTCGATCGCTTTCGCCTTCCGCGGGCTCGAGGAGCAGGAGGGCGTGGACTACGACGACTCAGGGATCCTCGCCCTAGCCCAGGACGCGGTCCCGATCGTGACCGGGCAGACCGCCGCCGCGACCGAGGCCTTGACGGCAAGCGCTCGAGCCACCAACGAGGGGCTCGAGTGCGTCGAGGCGAGCGGCGCCCCTACGGTGGGCGACCCTCGCGACACGCTCATCCGGCTGATCGCCGCCGGGTTCGAGGGCACGCCCGCCTACATCGCCATCTACGCGGAGAGCCCTGGCGCGGGCCAGCCGACCGACCAGGTCGTGGTCTGGGCGGTGGACCAGCAGACCTGCGGGATCCTCACCACCGCCTCGCTGCGTATCTAGCTCACCTCGCTGGGATGATAGTTCGAGCGCGCACTCGTAGAGTTATCTCTCGTGAGGTACCGGGTCGAACAGCTCGCAGCCGCGTGCGACGTCTCCGTCGACACGGTTCGCTACTACCAGTCTCTAGGGCTCGTCCCGCCGCCGGAGCGCGAGGGCCGAGTGGCCTGGTACGACGAGCTCCACGCCGAGCGGATCCGCCAGGTCAAGGCGCTACGGGCCAAGGGCCTTACGCTCGCGGCGATCGGCCGGGTGATCGGCGACGGCCTCGAACGGCCCGACGCCGACCTGGCCGCCGCTATCTCGGCGGCGTGGGGTGAGACCGATCCAGACGAGCTCCTATCGCTGGAGGAGTTCGCGGGCCGAAGCGGCGTCCCGGCATCGCTGATCCAGGCCGTCGAGCGCGAGGGCATCAAGCTCGGTCGGACCGTCGAGGGCGAGGAGCGCTACACGGCCTCCGACATCGGCATGGTTCGCGGCGCCCTTCGGCTCCTCGAGTACGGACTGCCGCTTGGCGAGCTACTGTCTCTGGCCCGCGAGACGAACGACGCGATGGTCCGTCTGGCCGATCGTGCGGTGGAGCTGTTCGATGAGCATGTGCGCAAGCCGATCATCGACACGTCGGGCTCGGCGGAGGCGGCTGCGTCCCAGCTCGTCGACGCCTTCGATACGCTGCTGCCGGCGGTGACCAACCTCGTAGCGAATCACTTCCGCCGGGTCCTGCTCGGCGAGGCGAAGGAGCGGTTCGAGTGAGCGTCCCCGGCGACCTGCCCACCGGTTCCGAGAAGCGCCGCGCCGTCCGCGGGATGTTCGACCGGATCGCGGGCCGGTACGACCTGGTGAACCGGGTGATGACCTTCGGGATGGACGTCGGGTGGCGGCGCCGAACGGTCACCGAGCTCCGGTTGCCGGGACGAGCGGTCGTGGCGGACCTCGCCTGCGGGACGGGCGACCTTTGCACC
>DATEDE010000068.1:0-15683 GCA_035286545.1 Actinomycetota bacterium
GCGATCACGCGGTGCGCCAGCACCGACGGAACGAGGGCCTTCACGTCGTCGGGGATCACGTAGTCGCGCTCGTCGGCCGCCGCCATCGCGCGCGAAGCGCGCAGGAGCATGATCGAGGCTCGCGGGCTTGCGCCTAGGTAGACGTCGGGGTGGTTACGGGTGGCATCGACCAGATCGACGATGTAGCGGCGCAACGCCCCAGAGACGTGGACAGCGCGGGCCAGCTCGATCATCTCCCGGACCGTGGAGGCGTCGGCAACAGGCCCGATGTCGGGGAGCGTGGAACGCACCCCGTGGGTGGCCAAGATCTCGGCCTCCACCTCTGTGGAGGGATACCCGATCCTGATCCGCACCATGAAGCGGTCGAGCTGTGCCTCGGGCAGGGGATAGGTGCCCTCGTGCTCGATCGGGTTCTGGGTGGCGATGACCATGAACGGCGTGCCCAGCTGGTAGGTCTCGGTGTCGACGGTGATCTGGCGCTCCTCCATGCACTCGAGCAGCGCCGATTGCGTCTTGGGGCTCGCACGGTTGATCTCGTCGCCGAGCACGATGTTCGCGAATATCGCGCCGGGCTTGAACTCGAAGTCCCCGCGCTCCTGGTTGAAGACGTTCACGCCGGTGACATCGGTGGGGAGCAGGTCCGGCGTGAACTGGATCCTGCGGAAGGAGCAGTCGATCGAGCGGGCGATCGCCTTGGCGAGCATCGTCTTGCCGACACCCGGCACGTCCTCGATCAGGACGTGTCCCTCCGCGACCAGTGCCGACAGGGCCAGGCGGATCTCTTGGTGCTTGCCCTGCACGACCTGCTCCACGTTGCGTTCGATGACGCGGAAGCGCTCGGCGAACGCCTGCCAGTCGGGCGTGGGCTTTCGAGCCTCCACTTCCACCTCCGGGGTCGGACGCTGGCCCATCTTACCCAGGTGTACGTCAGCGGCCGGCTCGCGGTTCCTGCGCAGCGTGCCGATGTGGAGAAGCCACGGGGCGGGTAACACGCCAACGAAGGGAAGGCGGCGGTGCCGCACCTCTGCCGGACGCCCCGCGCGGCCCCTTGTTCGCAACTCCTAGGCGTCCTACGAGCGCAGCTTCCGCCGCCTTCGCGCGGATTACACCCCTGGCATTCGTCCGATGCAAGCACCCACCGCCGGCCGACGCAGGCACGCTGCGTATACTCGCCCGGTGGGACGAGCGCTCGTGCTCAACGCGTCGCACCAACCTCTGGGGGTGGTTGCCGCGCGCCGAGCGGTGATCCTAGTCCTGAAGGACAAGGCCGAGGTGCTGGTCCCCAACGGTCAGGTCTTCCGCTCCGAGCGCGTGCGAATCGACGCGCCCTCGGTCCTTCGGCTCCGCCAGTTCGTGCGGGTCCCGTACCGCCACGAGGCGCCGCTTACGCGCCGCGCGGTCTTCGCGCGTGACGGGTGGACCTGCCAGTACTGCGGAGCGGCCGCCGAGAACCTCGACCACGTGATCCCGCGTTCGCGCGGCGGTACGCACTCGTGGGACAACGTCGTCGCCGCTTGTCGCCGGTGTAACTCGCGCAAGGAGAACCGGCTGATCGAGGATGCCGGCCTCCGTCTGGCGCGACGGCCCACGGCACCGCGCGACGGGTTCCGCCTGTCGCTGGGGCGGCTCGAGCCGGAGTGGGAGCCGTACCTGTAGCAGCTCCAGTAGCAGCTCCAGCGCCAGCGATCGTCCTTCCGAGGCCCTCATAACATGACTGTTCTTCACAGTCGTTATCCCTTTTTCTCTCACGTCTCTTGACTCGGTGGAGCGACAGTGGCATAAGAGTGGAGCGTAGTGGAGGAGAAGGGGAGGACGCGCGTGGCCGAACTGCTCGGCACGCATAACTACCAACTCGACCCGAAGGGGCGTATCAGCCTGCCCGCCCGCTTCCGCGAGGCGTTCGTCAGCGGGGCCGTGCTCACGCTGGGCCAGGACGGCTGCCTCTTCTGCTTCCCCAGGGCCGAATGGGAGATCCGGGCCGCGGAGGTGCGCAACCTCCCCCTCTCCGACGCCCAGGGCCGCGCGTACGCGCGGCTGTTCTTCGGAAAGGCCGAGTCCGTGGAGCTGGACTCGCAGGGGCGCCTGGTGATCCCGCAACGCCTGCGGGCCGAGGCGCGGATCCAGAAGGAGGCCGTGGTGGTCGGTGTCTTCGACCGGATGGAGGTCTGGGATCGGCAGACACACGATCGCTACCAGGCCGGGCACGGCGGCGCCTATCAGTCCGGCACGCTTGCGCCAGGGAGCAGCGCTACTTGAGGGGGAGGAGCGGGTCATGAAGAGGGAGCTCGACGGGGAGGTTCGGCAGAGCCTTTCCCTGTTGCTGATGACCGCGGCCTCGATGGCCCTGTACCTGGGACTCGGGCTACTCGCCGTCCGCGTCTTCGGATGAGGACGCGTTCGTGCCGGGGCGCCCGGGGGGCTCAGGGAGCGAGAGTGAACGCGCGAACGACGGCTCCCCGGAGGAGCGCACGCGGGGGCACGAGCCCGTCATGGTGCGCGAGGTCCTGGAGCTCCTCGGTGGCCGCGACACCGTGATCGATATGACGCTCGGCGCGGGCGGCCACGCCGAGGCCCTCCTCGATTCCGGGGTCCGGCGCCTGATCGGCATCGACCGCGACCCCGAGGCCATCGCGCTTGCGACCCGTCGGCTGGCGCGCTTCGGCGAGCGCTTCACCGCGCTGTTGGCCCGGTTCTCGGACGTGCCCGCGGAGAACCGGGTCGACGGCGTCCTGTACGACCTCGGGGTGTCCTCGATGCAGCTGGACCGCCCGGAGCGCGGCTTCTCGTACCGCAACCCCGGCCCGCTCGACATGCGGATGGGGCCCGAGGGAGAGAGCGCGATGGACCTGGTCAACACCCTGCCCGAGGAAGAGCTCGCGCGGGTGATCTTCGAGTTCGGCGAAGAGCGACGCTCCCGTCGCGTGGCGTCAGCGATCGTTCGAGCACGCTCTCGCGCGCCGATCGCTACCACCGACGCCCTAGCCCGCGTGGTCGCGGGCGCCCTGGGCCCGCGGCGGGGCGGCCCCCACCCCGCGCGCCGCACGTTCCAGGCGCTCCGCATCGCGGTCAACCGGGAGCTGGAGGAGCTCGCCGTTTCCCTGCCTCGGGCGGCGGCCGTCCTCGCTCCCGGTGGCCGCGTCGTTGCGATCAGCTACCACTCCCTCGAGGACCGGATCGTCAAGCGTTTCCTCTCGGGTGAGCCCAGCCTCGATGTGTTGACCAAGAAACCCCTCGTGCCTTCCCGGAGTGAGGCCGAGCGCAACCACAGGGCGCGGAGCGCGAAGCTCCGCGCGGCCGATAGACGGGAAGCCACGTGAGCGCACCAGCCAGAAGGCTCGCGTCTCCTCCGGGCGGGACGAAGATCTCGACCCCGCCCGCCGGGACGCCGATCGCCCCGCCGACCCCAAGGCCTTCGGCGCCCACGCGCCGCAAGGCTCCCAAGGCGGCGCCCGGCATACGGACCCGGCACCGTAGAAGGCACCATCTGGGGTTCGCGCTGCTCGCCGGCGCCCTGATCGGCTCGATGCTCTTCGGCATCGTCGTCCTGAACGCGCTGCTCGCGCAGACCGCGGTCCGCATCGACCAGGCGGACCGACGGATCGAGGCGCTCTCGCAAGAGCGCCTCGCCCTGGTCCGCGAGCAGGCGACCCTGTCCGCCCCCGGCCGGATCGCTTCATGGGCCAGCCGGCACGGCATGCGTCTCCCCGACGACATCCGGATCCTCCACGCGCCCGGTGTGGGCTCGATGGATCCGGCCGGGGCGGGCACCTCGTCGCAGGCCGCGGGAGCCCCGGGAGCGTGAGCCGCCCTCCTGCAGGCCGATTGGCGGCGCTGTTCATCGCGATGACGTTCGCGTTCGCCGCGATCTTCGTGCGGCTGGCGTTCCTACAGGTGAGCGGTCAGGCGGCGGAGCTGCAGGAACGGGCGCTCGACCAACGCGTTCGCACCGTCGCGCTTCCGGCCGATCGCGGACAGATCCTGGACCGCGATGGCGACAGTCTGGCGATCTCGACGCCTGCCGTCGATGTCTACGCCGATCCTCGGTACGTGACCGAACCCTGGACGACGGCCTCCGCGCTGTCCCCCTTGCTGGGGCTCGAGGCGGTAGACGTGGCCCAGGACCTGTCGGCCGAGGCCACCTTCGTGTACCTCGCGCGTCAGGTCGAACCGGCCGTAGCCGACCGTGTGCGCGCTCTGGCGCTGCCGGGGGTAGGGTTCCTCGACTCTTCGAAGCGCTCGTACCCGGGAGGCGCGCTAGCGCCGCAGGTCGTCGGGTTCGTCGGGATCGACGGCGGGGGGTTGTCCGGGCTCGAGTTCGGGTACGAGGACCTTCTCGCCGGAAGGGCGGGGGAGCGGACGATCGAGCTGGATCCGAACGGCCGGCCCATCGCGGGCGGGATCGACATAGAGCGTTCTCCGGTGGCTGGATCGTCCATCGTGACCACAATCGACCGGGACCTCCAGTTCCAGGCTCAGACCGCGCTCGCGGAGGCGGTGGCGGCCCAGCGAGCCCGCGGCGGTTCCATGATCGTGATGGACCCGCGGACAGGTGAGGTGCTGGCGATGGCGACGTATCCGTGGTTCGACCCGAACGCGTTCGGGGACTCGCCGGCGTGGACCTACCGGAACCGAGCCGTGACAGACGTGTTCGAGCCAGGCTCGACGAACAAGGTCATCACCGCCGCCGCCGCGATCCAGGAGAAGGCAATCCCTCTGGACCAACAGCTCGTGGTGCCTTGGACGATGAAGGTGGGCGACTACACGATCCACGACTCCCATCAGCACCCGGTGGAAAGGCTGATGCTGGGCGACGTGATCGCAGAGTCCAGCAACATAGGCATCGTCCAGGTTGCGAACCGTGTCGGTAGCCCGGCGATGGCCTCGTACCTGTCGCGGTTCGGTCTGGGTCGACCGACCGATGTCGGGTTCCCGGGCGAAGCGGGCGGCATCATGCTCCCGCTGAACGACTGGAGCGACACGAGCCTCGCGACGATGGCCTACGGTCAGGGTATCGCCGCGACCCCGCTCCAGATGACGTCGGTGTTCGCGACGATCGCGAACGGCGGACGGTGGGTGCAGCCGCAGTTGGTCAAGGGCGCCCTGGACCCCGAGGGCATCTTCCATGCCGCACCGGCGCCCAAGATCCGCCGGGTGATCTCGACCGAAAGCGCCGAGATGTTGACCCGGATGCTCGCCTACGCCGTCGAGTACGGGACCGGGACCTACGCGCGTGTCTCCGGGTTCCAGGTCGCGGGCAAGACCGGGACCGCGAGGATCGCGGCGAAGGACCACGTTGGCTACCTGGAGGGCCAGTACATCGCGTCGTTCATCGGGTTCCTCCCGGCGGGAAACCCCCAGGTCGTGATCGCGGCGATCCTGGATCGGCCCGTCGCGGGGTCCGGCGGGCTGGCTGCAGCCCCGCTGTTCCAGCGGGTCGCCCGCATCTGCGTCACGCGCTTGGGCGTGATACCCGCAGAGCGTCTCCCTCTGCCCCCTCACGCGCTTCCGGTCGGATGATAGGGCGCCCACCCGGGGGCGGAGCGGAGCAGGCGATAGGCTCAGTTGCCGTGGTCCCGGCCCCCTCGCGACCCCTCGCGGACCTCGTGTCCGGCCTCACGGGCGCCTCCGTGCGCGGCGACGCCTCGTTCCGCGTGTCGCGTCTGTGCTACCGCTCGGACGAAGCGACGCCGGGATCCTTGTTCTTCTGCGTACCCGGCGAACACGTCGACGGGCACGACTTCGCCGCTGCGGCTGTCGAGCGTGGAGCGGGCGCTCTCCTGGTCGAGCGCCCGCTGGAGGCTGGGGCCGCCCAGGTCATCGTCCCGTCGGTGCGAGAGGCGATGGGGCCGGTGTCGGCGGAGTTCTACGACCGCCCCGCCGACGCGATGACCGTGGTCGGCGTCACGGGCACCAACGGCAAGACCACCACCACGTACCTGCTTGAGGCGGCGTTCCGGGCCGAGGGCCGCACGCCCGGGGTCGTCGGTACCACCGGTGTCCGGATCGACGGACGTCCGATCCCGTTCCCGCGCACGACGCCTGAGGCTCCGGATCTCCACCGGCTCTTCGCCGAGATGGCGGCCGAGGGCGTCGACGCGGTCGCTATGGAGGTCTCTTCGCACGGGCTGCATCAGCACCGCGTCGACGGGGTCCGCTACGACCTCGCCGTCTTCACGAACCTCACGCAGGATCACCTCGACTACCACGCCTCCATGGAGGAGTACTTCGCGGCGAAGGCGCGTCTGTTCACGCCGGCGATGAGCCGGGGTGCGGTCGTCAACCACGACAGCGAGCAGGGGCGCCGCCTCGCGTCGACCGGCCTGCCGACGTTGACCTACGGACTGGACGCCGGCGCGGACGTCCGGGCCACCCACGTGGAGACCACCGCCCTCGGCATCGCGTTCGTCGTCGACGGCGTCCGGATAGACTCGACGCTACGTGGGCTCTTCAACGTCGAGAACTGCCTCGCCGCGTTCGCGACCGCGCGCTCACTCGGCTTCGACGACAGGCGCACGGCGGAGGCGATCTCCTCGGTGCGAGGTGTGCCGGGCAGGGTCGAAGCGGTGGAGCTCGGGCAGTCCTTCCTCGTGCTCGTCGACTACGCCCATACGCCCGACAGCGTCGAGAACGTCCTTCGCACCGCTCGCCAACTGACCGCAGGCCGAGTCATCGTGGTCCTTGGCTGCGGCGGCGACCGGGACCGCGCGAAGCGCCCACTGATGGGCCGGGCCGCGACCGCGAACGCCGACCTGTCCGTCATCACGAGCGACAACCCCAGGAACGAAGACCCTCTCGCGATCGTCGAGGAGATCGTGCCGGGCGCCCGCGAGGGCGGAGGCGCCTACGTCGTCGAGGTGGACCGGCGCGCCGCCATCCACATCTCGGTGTCAGAGGCCGGTCCCGGCGACGTCGTGGTGATCGCGGGCAAGGGGCACGAGGCGTACCAGGAGCTGGCCGACCGCACGATCGCGTTCGACGACCGCGAGGTGGCTGCCGAGGAGATCCGCGCACTCGGGAGGTCGGGATGATCGCGCGGCCGCTCTCGGAGATCGCCGTCGCCGTAGGCGGGGTGCTCGGAGGTGACGACGCCATCGTGACCTTCGTCGTCACGGACTCGCGGCACGCGGCTGACGGGGCGCTCTTCATCGCCCTTCGCGGCGAGCGCGCCGACGGGCACGATTTCGTGGCCGATGCGCGTTCGCGCGGCGCGGTGGGAGCCATCGTGGATCGACCCGTCGACGGCACCGCGATCGAGGTCGTGGACACGGGGAGCGCGCTCCTCGGCCTGGGAGCGGACGAGCGCCGGCGGATGCCGGATACGTTCGTGATCGGCGTGACCGGCGCGAACGGCAAGACGTCGACGAAGGATCTCGCGGCCGCGGTACTCGCGACAAGGTTCCGGGCGCACGCGAGCCCCTGGTCGTTCAACAACGAGATCGGGTTGCCGATGACGCTTCTCGGTGCCGCCGAGGCAACCGAGGTGATCGTGGCCGAGATGGGCGCGAGGCGCGGGGGCGACGTGAGGCTTCTGTGCGAGATCGCTCGCCCCGATGCGGTGGTGGTCACCAACGTAGGGGTCGCGCACATGGAGATCTTCGGCTCCTGGGACGAGATCGTGCGCGCCGGGGCCGAGCCTCTGGACGGGCTCGGGCCCGAGGGCGTGGCCATCGTGAACGCCGACGACCCGGTGGTCCGCGGCTACGCCGCCTCGACCTCCGCGACGGTCGTGACGTTCGGCGTGGATCCGCGGGCGGACGTCCGAGCCGAGGACCTGACCTTCGGCGTCGACGCGCGCGCGAGCTTCGCGCTCGTGCACGGTTCGGACCGCGAAGCGGTCGAGCTCGCCGTGCCCGGGGAGCACATGGTGTCGAACGCCCTCGCGGCCGTGGCCTGCGGCCTGATCCGTGGGATTACCGTCGCCGAGTGCGCCACCGCGCTGAAGGACGCGCACGTCTCGGCGATGCGCATGGAGACCTTCACGACGGCGAGCGGGGTCCTCGTAGTGAACGACGCGTACAACGCGAACCCCGAATCGGTAGCCGCCGGGCTGAAGACCGCGCGACGGATGGCGACGGGGCAGCGCCTCGCCGCGGTCCTGGGACACATGGCCGAGCTGGGCCCGATCGCGTTCGAGGAGCACGAGCGTCTCGGCGAGCTGGTGGTCCGGATCGGGGTCGAGCGGCTGATCACGGTGGGCGAACCCGCTAGGGCGATCGCTCGTGCTGCCACCCGCGAGGGACAGCTACCCGAAGACGTCGCCTCGTACGACGACCCCGCAGCCGCCGCGGCCGACGTCCTCGCCTGGGCGCGCGAGGGCGACGTCGTGCTCCTGAAGGGGTCGCGGGTCGCCGCCCTCGAACGCGTGGCGGAGGTTCTGCGGTGAGACAGATCCTGATCGCCGCCGCCGTCGGGCTCACCGTGACACTGCTCGGCACGCCGATCGCGATCCGGCTCTTCCGGGTGTGGGGGTGGGGGCAGCGGATCCGCGAGGACGGGCCGCATACACACCTGGAGAAGATGGGGACACCGACGATGGGCGGCACGGTGATGATCCTGGCGATCGTCGCCGGCTACGTCGTCACGAGGATCGCGTTCCACACGGTGACCGCCGCCGGGCTCGCGGTACTGCTCGCGACCGTCCTGCTCGGGCTGCTCGGGTTCGTGGATGACTACATCAAGGTCCGTCGGCGGCGATCGCTCGGCCTCTCGAAGACCGCGAAGATCATCGGTCAGGCTCTGGTCGCGGTCGTGTTCGGCGCGGTCGCGGTCCAGGCCGCCCACGTGCCCACCGAGCTGTCGTTCGTCCGGACGACCGGGCTGGATCTGGGGGTCTTCTTCTTCGTCTGGGTGTTCGTTATCTTGGCCGCCTCCTCCAACGCCGTGAACCTCACGGACGGGCTCGACGGGCTCGCGTCAGGGTCTTCGATCCTGGTCCTGTCCGCCTATGTGTTCATCGCGTTCTGGCAGTTCCGCCACACCTGCGCCCTGGGCCCGCAGGACGCCTGCTACCCGATCGACGTGAACGCCGCCCTCGACGTCGCGATCGTCGCCGGAGCGGCGGTCGGCGCGACCGCAGGGTTCCTGTGGTGGAACGCCGCACCGGCGCGGATCTTCATGGGCGACACCGGGGCCCTCGCGCTCGGTGGATTGATGGGGGCGCTGGCGATCGTCACGAGCACCCAGCTGATCCTCATCGTCCTCGGCGGCCTGTTCGTGATCGAAACCACGTCGGTGATCGTGCAGGTGGTCGCCTTCCGGGGCTTCGGACGGCGCGTGTTCAAGATGTCGCCGATCCATCACCACTTCGAGCTGGCCGGCTGGCCCGAGTTCACCGTGATCGTTCGCTTCTGGATCCTCGCGGGACTCACGGTTGCGATAGGGCTCGGTCTGTTCTACACGGACTTCATCGCGCGCGGTGGGTTGGGATGAGCGGCGCGTTCGATGGGGAGCGTGCTGTGGTGATCGGGCTCGGCGTGGCCGGCGTCTCTGCCGCGCGGGTGCTCGCCGCGGAGGGCGCCTCCGTGCTCGTGACCGAGGTGACCGCCGAACCGGCAGGAGCGGTCGAGCTAAGGGCCGAGGGCATCGACGTGAGGACCGGCGGACACGCGCCCGGGCATCTGGACGGTGCGACGCTGGTCGTCGTAAGCCCGGGCGTCTCCCCTCGAACCCCCGTCATGACCTGGGCCGCCGAACGCGGCCTTCCCGTCTGGGGCGAGATGGAGCTCGGCGCCCGACTCGCGCGCGTCCCCTACGTCGCGGTCACCGGAACGAACGGGAAGACCACGACCACCGGGATGCTCACGGCCTGCCTGCGGGCCGCCGGGATCGATGCCGTCGCGTGCGGCAACATCGGGAACCCCTTCCCGGCCGCCGCGCGCGGACCGGCCGAGGTGCTGGTGGTCGAGGCATCCTCGTTCCAGCTGGCCCAGCAGTCCTCGTTCCACCCGACGGTGTCGATGCTCCTGAACCTGGCCCCCGACCACCTGGACTGGCACGGCTCGTTCGAGGCCTACCGGGACGCGAAGGCGCGCGTGTTCGCCCTACAGGGACCCGGAGACGTGCACGTCGGCAACCGGGACGACCAGGCGGCGGCGGCCATATCGATCTCGGCCGCGTGCGATGTGCGTTGGTTCACCCTCGGCGAGCCCGGCCCCAACGAGGCCGGCTCGGCCGACGGCCGGCTGGTCGCGGGTTGGAGCGGCGCCGACCTCGGAGCGATCGAACCCGACACGCCGGCGATGCGAGCCGACGCCGCCGCGAGCGCCGTCGCGGCCCACGCGTTCGGTGTCCCGGATGCGGCGATCGTCGAGGCCTTCGGCGACTTCGTGCCCGAACACCACCGCGGCGAGACCGTGGCCGTGGTGGACGGCATCCGGTTCGTCGACAACTCGAAGGCGACCAACCCGCACGCGACGCTGGCGGCTGTCGGAGACGCGAGAGAGGTGGTGCTGATCGCAGGCGGTGACGCCAAGGGTGTCGACCTTTCGCCCCTGGCCGCGCTCGCCCCGCGGCTCGTCGCGGTCGTGGCGCTCGGGGCCTCGGAGGGCGAGGTGGTCGCGGTGTTCGAGGAGAGGGTCCCCGTGAAGACCGCCGGCTCGATCGAGGAGGCGGTGGCGGTCGCGTTCGAGGCCGCGGCGCCCGGAGGGACCGTACTGCTGGCGCCCGCATGCGCGAGCTGGGACATGTTCCGCGACTACGTCGAACGCGGCGAGCGCTTCGCAGCCGCCGCCCGAGCCTTACCGAAGGAGGACGTCCGGACGTGAGCTCGGTCGACACCGCTTCCCCACGGCCGCGTCACCTGCGGCTGGTCCGGCCGGTCGCCGCATCGAGATCGCGCGCCGACGCGGCCTCTCGCCCGACGGTCGCGCTGCTGCTCGGATCGACCGCGTTCCTGGTCGCGATCGGGCTCCTGATGGTCCTGTCTGCGAGCTCGGTCTCCGCGTTCGCGCAGTACGGGGACAGCTTCGTGTTCGTCCAGCGCCAGGCGGCCTACGCGGTGGTCGGCGTCGGAGCGCTGCTGCTCACCTCCAGGATGCGGCCCGAGGCGTGGCGACGGCTAGCTTGGCCGTTCCTGCTGGTAACCGTCGCGATGCTCGTGTTCGTGTTGGTCCCCTCCGCGGGGATCGAGGCCTACGGCTCGTCGAGATGGTTCCAGCTCGGTCCGGTCACCGTTCAGCCCTCGGAGTTGGCGAAGCTCTCCCTCGTGGTGTTCGCCGCCGCCCTCCTAGCGAGGAAGTGGGGGCGGCTGGACGACCTCGGACACCTGGCCATCCCGTTGCTTCCCGTGTGCGCGATCGTGTTGGCGCTGGTGATGCTGCAGCCCGACCTCGGCACGACGGTCATCCTGGCCGGTGCGGTCTTCCTGCTGCTGTTCGCCGCGGGCGTCCGTCTACGTTATCTGTCGTTCGCCGGTCTGGTGGGGGCAGCGGTCGGCGCGGGCCTGATCATGAGCGCGGACTACCGGCGTATCCGGTTCCTGTCCTTCCTGGATCCATGGGAAGACGCGAAGAGCACCGGGTACCAGCTGGTCCAGTCCCTGATCGCCCTCGGGTCCGGCGGGTGGACCGGGGTAGGCCTTGGGGCATCACGTCAGAAGTGGCAGTACGTCCCGAACGCCCACAACGACTTCGTCTTCTCGATCCTCGGCGAGGAGCTCGGGCTCATCGGCGAGATAGTGGTGCTCGTCGCCTTCTGCACCCTGATATATGCGGGTTTGAAGATCGCGACACGCACGACCGACGTCTTCTCACGGTTACTCGCCGCAGGGATCGTTTCGTGGTTCGGTATGCAGGCGCTCATCAATCTCGGCGCGGTGACGGGCCTGCTGCCGATCACCGGGGTGCCGCTGCCGTTCCTTTCCTACGGGGGATCCTCGCTCGTCGTCTCGCTCGCGGCGGTTGGGGTCCTGGTCGCGATCGCGCGCGCGCCGGCTCGTGCGGCGGCGCCGACACGGTCGGTAGGCAAGCGACGGAGCCGTGCGGCGTGAAGATCCTGATCGCCGGCGGCGGCACGGCTGGGCACGTGTTCCCGGCGCTCGCCCTCGCCGGGCGCCTGGTGGACCAGGAGCACGAGGTCTGCTTCGCGGGCACGGCCACCGGACAGGAGGCGCGCCTGGTCCCCGAGGCCGGGTACCGATTCGAGGAGATCGAGGCCCGGCCGTTCGAACGCAAGGTGTCGAGGCGTGCGCTCACCGCTCCGGTAGCCGCGGTCCGGTCCATCGGGCAGGTCCGTCCACTCGCCGGCTGGGCGGATGTCGTCGTGGGGATGGGCGGGTACGTGAGTGTTCCTGTGGCCCTGGCCGCGCTCCGGTCGCGCCGGCCACTGGTGCTGCACGAGCAGAACGCCGTTCCGGGGCTCGCGAACCGGACGCTCGCACGCCCGGCCCGGACCATAGCCCTCGCATTCGCCGAGGCTCGGCGCGCGTTCCCACGGAGAACCCGGACGGTCGTCACGGGCAACCCGGTGCGAGAGGCGATACTCGCGGTGCCCGACCGGCGCGAGGAGCTGGCGTCGGAGGCTCGTCGTGCACTCGACCTAGGGCCGCGCCGCACCGTCGTGGTGTTCGGGGGCAGCCAGGGCGCCGTCCACGTGAACCGTTCCGTCGTAGAGGCGCTGGCGCGGCTGGAGCGGGACGACCTTCAGGTCCTGCTGCTCACTGGGCCGGCACACGCGGAGGCGATCCAGGCGGCGGCTGCGGGGTCCGGGTCGACCCCCCTTCGGGTCCTCGGATTCCTGGAGCGGATGGAGCTCGCCTACGCCGTCGCCGATCTGGTCGTGGCCCGGTCGGGCGCAACGACGTTGGCGGAGCTCGCGGTCTGCGGCGTCCCGTCGATCCTGATCCCCTACCCGTACGCGACCGGCCGTCATCAGGAAGCGAACGCCCGAGCCCTCCAGCGGGCGGGGGCCGCCTCGATGATCCTTGACGACGAGCTCGACGGGCGGGTGCTGGCCGAGCGGATCGCGTGGCTGTTCAACGACGAAGAGCGGCTCGCGCGGATGGGCGAGCGGGCCAGGGCGTGGGGCCGGCCGGACGCGGCGGATGCCCTTGCCCGCGCGGTGCTAGAGGCGGGAAGCGCCGCATGAGCCGGTACGAACCAAGGCCCGGGACGATCCCCACGCTGGAGGTGCCGGACCTGGCGCCCGTGCGCCGTTTGCACCTGATCGGCATCGGCGGAGCCGGCATGCGTAACCTGGCACGCCTGTTCCTCGCGAGGGGGATCGCGGTCACCGGCTCGGATCTGAAAGGATCCAAGGGCGTCGAGGAGCTCCGCTCGCTCGGTGCGACGATCGCGATCGGTCACGACGCCGGGAACCTGGGCAGTCCGGACGCGGTGGTCCTGTCGAGCGCCATCGATGAGACCAACCCTGAGCTGCAGGAGGCCCGCCGCCACGAGATCCCGGTTTGGGCTCGCGCGCAGGCCCTCGCCGCGTCCGCGGCGGGTCACCGGCAAGTCGCGGTCGCCGGGACGCACGGCAAGACCACGACCACCTCGATGGTGGCTCTCGTGCTGGAGCGCGCCGGGCACGATCCGACCTACGTGATCGGTGGCGACCCCAACGAGACGGGTAGCGGTGCACGAGCCGGCTCGGGTGATGTGTTCGTGACCGAGGCCGATGAGAGCGACGGGTCGTTCCTCCTCGGGAGTCCGGCGATCGGCGTTATCACCAACATCGAGGTCGACCATGTGGACTTCTACCCGGGTGGAGTCGCGGAGATCGAGGCAGCGTTCACCGCGTTCGCGGAACGTTGCGAGCACCTGGTGGTCTGCGCCGACGACCCCGGGGCGGTGCGGGTGGCCGCCGCCGCGGGCGTTCCGACCACGAGCTACGGCACGAGCGCGGATGCCGACCTGCGGGTCGAGATGTCCTCGGCGGGTCCCGGCGGCGCGCGCGCCCGGATCGGTTCGGCCGCCAAGACGTGCCAGCTCCACCTGACCGTCGACGGCGCCCACAACGTGCGGAACGCGGCGGCAGCGATCGCCGTAGCGGCGCGCCTCGGCGTTCCGATTACGACGTCCTGCGAGGCGCTCCAGGTCTTCAGGGGGGTTCACCGGCGGTTCGAGCTCCGCGGGCGGGCCCGGGGAGCGGACTTCTACGACGACTACGGCCACGTGCCGACCGAGCTCGCCGTAACGCTGGAGGTCGCTCGCCGCCGGGAACCAGGGCGTCTGGTTGCCGTGTTCCAGCCCCACCGATACACGCGGACCCAGGCGCTGTGGCGCGAGCTGGGCGCCAGCCTGCTCGAGGCCGACGTCTTGGTGGTGACCGACGTCTACGGTGCCGCCCAGGAGCCGATCCCGGGCGTCACCGGCAAGTTGGTCGTCGATGGGATCTCCCAGGCGGGCGGGCGCGGTCGCGTGGTGTATCTGCCCCACCGCGGCGACGTCGTGGCCTTCCTGGACCAGGAGGTGCGCGCGGGTGACCTCGTGATCACGATGGGATGCGGCGATGTCTGGATGCTCGGCGATGCGGCCGTAGAGCGGATCGGGGATGGCGCATGAGCACCACGCCTCCCACGGCGGGAGCGCTCGCCCGTGCCGAGGCGATCTTGCGGGCGGCATGTGGAGATCGGGTGCGGTCCGGGTTCGTCCTGGCTCCGCTCACGACGTTCCGGATCGGAGGTCCGGCGGCGCTCTTCCTGGAGCCGGAGAGCGATGCCGACCTGGCCGCGGTGTCGCTGGCGATCCGGGAGACCGGCATCCCAACGGCCGTGCTCGGCAAGGGGTCGAACATGCTCGTGAGCGATGGAGGCTTCGCGGGGGTGGTCGTGCGTCTGGGACGGGGCTACCGCTGGTCGGCTCGCGACGGGAACCGACTCGCCGCGGGCGGGGCGATGCCCCTACCGGCCCTGGCGGGCGTCGCCCTCGCTCACGGGCTGTCCGGGCTCGAGTTCGGCGTGGCGATCCCAGCCTCGCTGGGCGGGTCGGTGCGGATGAACGCGGGTGCTCATGGTGGGGAGCTGGCGGACGTGCTCGAAACCGTAGACGTGTTCCGGCTGGATCAAGGACGTCTCGAGCGGATCGTGTCGGCAGGCGCAGGGTTCGGGTACAGGCGGTCCTCGCTGCCGAAGCAGGGGGTGGTCGTGGGGGCGACCGTTGCGCTCCGGCCGGGGGATCCCGCGGAGATCCGCGCCGCGATGGACGGCGCCCGCGAGTGGCGACGCCGGACCCAACCGGTGGCCGAACCGAACTGCGGCAGCGTCTTCAAGAACCCAGCTGGCGATCATGCGGCCCGCCTGATCGACGAGGCCGGCTGCAAGGGCCTAGCCGTGGGAGGGGCATCTGTCTCCACCAAGCACGCCAACTTCATCGTCGCGTCGGAAGGGGCTCGGGCCGCCGACGTCCTGCGATTGGTCCGAGAGATACAGGATCTGGTCCAGGCCCGTACGGGCATCCGACTCGAACCGGAGGTGCATCTCGTTGGAGATCTCGATCCAGCGTCGCGTTGAAGGCCGGCAGGGACGCCCGCATGGTGGGACCGCCCGGCTCCTCGGCGCGGTAGTGGTGCTTGTCGTGATCGGCGGGGGTGTCGCCCTGTCGCGAACGTCCCTGCTCCGAGCTCGCGCGATAGAGGTCACCGGCCACTCGGCTCTGTCTCGCGCCGAGGTGGTTGCCATTGCGGGACTGGACCGGCATGCGAACGTCCTGTGGTTCGATGACGAGGTCGCCGAGCGACGGCTCGAG
>DATEDE010000069.1:0-2141 GCA_035286545.1 Actinomycetota bacterium
GTCCGGGCGATGATCGCCGACATCTCGTCCGCCCCGAAGGCGCGCATCGTGGTCGTCCGGATGTTGCCGGCGGCGCCGAGAGCGAGCGCGAACGCGGTCGCCGACTCGTCGTCCGGGAACTCTGACACGGCAACGAGGTCGCACGGCCCGATGGTCCACCAGATCGATACGATGCGGCCTCCGAACTTGGCAGCCAACGCCTTCCCAGCCTCGGCCCTGGCCGTCGTTTCCCGGTACCCCTTGATCCCCTGATCGGTCCAGTTGAGCAGCGAAACGTAGGTGGCCATCGAACCCTCCTCTGATGTCCCTGCGTAGCGGTCGGCGCTCCGCGGCGCCGCGCGTGCCACGCGGGCTATCATGCCGCACCTCGGGCGCTCCCGAAACCCCCTCTGTGTCCGCCGAACCCGGGGCGGATAACCGCCTACGCCGGCGGGCGTGGTCCGTTGCCTTGGCCGATCCAGGCGGGTAGTCTGGCACCATCGGATCAAACAGGAGCGACACGTGGCGTCCCACGACGTCCCCGATGGTGGGCAGCCGGGCGGGACCATCACCATGGCGTTCACGGACATCGAGGGGTCGACGAGGCTGCTCCAGGACCTCGGCGACGGGTACGCGGCCGTCCTCTCCGAGCACCACCGACTCCTCCGTGCCGCGTTCGCGGTCCACGGCGGGGTCGAGCGCGGGTCGGCGGGTGACGGCCTCTACTTCGTCTTCCCGACGGCGCGCAGCGCGGTCCTCGCGGTCGTCGAGGGCCAACTGGCGATCAGCGCCCACGCCTGGCCCGAAGGGGTCGCGATCCGGGATCGGATAGGCCTCCACACCGGCGAGCCGCGGACCGCGTCCGAAGGCTATGTGGGCCTGGATGTCCACCGGGCCGCTCGAATCTGCGCTGCCGGCCACGGCGGCCAGATCCTCCTCTCGCAGACGACTCGCGACCTGGCCACAGACGAGCTGCGGCCGCCCATGGGTGCCATCGACCTCGGTATCCACCGGCTCAAGGACGTGGACGCGCCCGAGCGCTTGTTCCAGGTCGTGGGGCCTGGCCTGGAGCGGGACTTCCCGGCCCCGCGCACGAAGGAGGCACCGAGGAGCAACCTGACGCTCGAGGTCACGAGCTTCGTCGGCCGCGAGCGCGAGATCGAGCAGGCGGAGCGGATCCTCGCCGACGCGCCGCTCGTGACGCTGACCGGGCCCGGCGGCGTGGGCAAGACCCGCCTCGGGCTCCGGCTGGCGCGAGTCCTGCTCGACTCATTCGAGGACGGAGCCTGGATCGTGGAGCTCGGGGCCCTGTCCGATCCCGGTCTTGTCCTCCCGGCCGTCGTCACGACCCTCGGCGTCGGCGAGTCCGCCGGGCGGTCGCTGCTGACGGCCCTCGTGGAGCACCTGCGGACGAAGCGGCTCCTGCTCGTCCTCGACGACTGCGACCACATGCTGGCGGCATGTGCCGAGCTGGCCGAGGCGCTGATGCGGTCCTGCCCGGGAGTCCGCATGGTCGTGACCAGCCGCGAGCCTCTCGGAGTCCCGGGCGAAGTCACCCAGCCGATCGCCCCGCTTATGGCCCCCGACGTGGGCGGACTTGCCGATCCGCGGGAGCTCGAAGCGTTCGACGCCTGCCGGCTATTCATCGCGCGCGCGAGGGCGGTCCAGCCCGCGTTCGCCGTGACCGAGCGGAATGCCCCGTCGGTGGCCCAGCTCTGCCGCCGGTTGGACGGCATCCCGCTTGCGCTTGAGCTCGCCGCCGCGCGGGCGAGAGCGCTACCGGTCGAGCAGATCGCGGCCCGCCTCGACGATCGGTTCCGGCTCTTGAGCGGCGGCCGGGGTGCGGTCGCGCGGCACCAGACGCTCCGGGCCGTGATGGACTGGAGCTACGATCTCCTGGCCGAGCCGGAGCGGGCGGTCCTCCGCCGTCTGTCGGTCTTCGCTGGCGGCGCATCGCTCGAGGCGGCCGAGACCGTCTGCGCCGGGGACCCCGTCGAGCCGGTCGAGGTCCTGGACATCCTCAGCCGGCTCGTCGACAAGTCACTCATCCTCTCCGAAGCGACGTCCCCGGAGGCACGCTTCCGGCTCCTCGAGACGGTCCGCGAGTATGCGTACAGCCGGCTGGTGGAGGCGGGCGAGGAGGGCGCGGCGTCGCGTCGGCA
>DATEDE010000070.1:0-4896 GCA_035286545.1 Actinomycetota bacterium
CGCGCTCGACAACCCCGAGAACATCGAGGTCCAGTTCGGAGGGGGCGGCAAGCGCTTCAAGTCCTGGGGATGCGACGCCGTCGGCGAGAACGTGTTCGTCCTGGTTAAGGACGAGGAGGGCAACCTCACGAAGCACGACTCTTGCTTCACGTTCAAGACCGTGCCCGAGCAGCTCGAGGAGATCGGGGTTCCCTGGGCCTACTACTCGGCGAGCCCGTTCCAGGCGGGCTACTTCTGGAAGGCGCTGAACGGCGTCGCCGGCGTCTTCCACACCGACCTGTGGCGCCCCGAGACGATCCGCGCCGTCGACCGCCTGCCCGAGGACATCGCGGCGGGGCGCCTGCCGGCGGTGACGTGGGTGACCCCGCGGTTCGAGCTCTCGGACCACCCGCCCGAGAGCACGTGCTTCGCGCAGAACTGGCTGACCGAGGTCGTGAACGCCGTGATGGAGAGCGACGACTGGGAGCACACGGTGCTTTTCGTGACCTGGGACGAGTGGGGTGGGTTCTACGACCACGTTCCCCCGCCGGACGTGGACGACATCGGGCTGGGGTTCCGCGTTCCGATGCTGGTGCTCAGCCCCTACGCTAAGAAGGGCTACGTCGACGACGCCGAGGGCGAGTTCTCGACGCCGCTGAAGTTCATCGAGGACAACTGGGGCCTGTCGTACCTGACCTCACGGATCGAGCGGACCCACAACTTCGAGCACGTCTTCGACTTCTCGAAGAACCCTCGCATAGACGCGAAGCCCCTCCCGAAGATCGAGGACTGCTACGGCACCCCGTGGGAGTTCCCGGGCGAGGACTACCCGGGCTGGCCGTCGAGCACCACGCCCGACGAGACCCAGTTCGTCTGAACATCACCGGTCCACGAAGTCCCGTTCCCCGTACCCGTGGAGCAGCTGCGGCACCCTGCGGACCGGGTGCCCTGTTCGAACGCGTACACGAACTTCAGGAGCTTCGGCTCGGACCACGCCTCCGCGATGAACGAGAGCCCGACCGGCAGCTCACCCACGTAGCCGCCCTCGAGTCCGACCGTCGACGGCTCCTGACAGGCGACGAGCGGCCGACGATCTGGGACCCAGACAGCGGTGAGTCGATCGCCGAGCTCGAGGGGCGCCCCGATGTCTGCATGCCGATTTCAGCCCCGACGGCCGACTCCTCGCCATAGGGGGCGGGGACTTCGCCGTGCGCCTGTTCGACCCGGCGTCCGGACGCCAGCTCCTGGTCCTGCGAGGGCACGAGCTGATCGTGTGCAGCGTGGACTTCAGCCACGACGGCTCGATGCTCGTCTCCCAGAGCCCGGCGAGATCCGGGTCTGGGCGGTCGACATCGACGACCTACTCGAGATCGCGAGGCGCAACGTCACTAGATCGCTGAGCGAGGAGGAGTGCCGCCAGTACCTCCACCTCGAGTCGTGCCCGGCCGGCTGAGGGCGGTCGACCCCGCCGCTACCTCCACCTCCATAGCTGCCCGGCCGTGTAAGTCGAGCCTGCGGATCCCCTTCAGGTTCGCCGCCTGACCTGAGTCCGGAGGGGAGCTCGGTCGCGGCCTGGTACGGGGACCGCGCGAGGCTTCCTCCGGAGAGGGCAACGCGGTCGGCGCCACGGGCGAGGAGCTCTTCGAACTCGACGGCCTGGTGAGCGAAACGCATAGTCTCAGGCGCAACTCCGTTAGGCCTGGGGGGGCGCGATCCCGGTCAGGATCTCGAACCCGGCTTCCAGCGCCGCCGGATCGTTGTCCGAGATCTGAGCTGTGAGGATCCGCTCGCCGATCGCCCAGGAGACGATCTCGGCGCCCTGCTCGTAGCCCCGCTCTCCCCAAGGGTCCGCGGAGGCGTTCCACGCACGCAGGCCGCGGAACTGCAGGAACATCTCGCGCACCGAGGCATCGGCGTTCACGTCCAGCCAGATGTGGCTCATCTCGTGCAGCAGGTTCCGCCGCGCCATCGCGTTCACCAGGGTGGTGCACACGTCCACCTTCCCGGCCTTCGCGTAGCCGAGGTGCCCGCCGCATCCCTCGGCGTCGCCGTGGAAGTGGATCTCGACCGGTGGAGCTTCCAGGCCCGCCGACTCGAACCGGCCAACGGCCCAGCGCCCCAGGTCGACCTGCTCGGCCGTCGCGCCGTAGATCCGGACCTGCGGCGCGACCTCGACCGACGGATCGGCCTGACCGACGTGCTGGCCGACCACGACCGCTGCCAGGAGCGATATCGCGATCCCGAGGCGAGTGACCGTGTGCATGAGCGCACGCTGGGCCTCGCCTCATGCAGGGCATCTGCGAACCGCTGACGGCTCACTTGCGGCCGTCCTTGCAGAACTCGGTCGTGCTCGGCTTGCAGCCGAGAAGCTTGCAAGCGGACTGCAAGGATCGCCCGGCACCCTGCGCGACATGGAGACCGAGGTCTCGCAGGCACGAGGGGTTCCCAAGGCCAAGACAGGGCGTTACCGTGCCGACGTGCGCTTCCGGGTCCTCGGCCCGCTCGAAGCCTCCGCAGACGACGGCCCGATCGCCCTCGGCGGCCCGAAGCAACGGGTGGTGCTCGCCCACCTGCTGCTCCGCGCGAACCAGGTCGTGCCCTCCGACCGCCTGATCGACGCGGTGTGGGGCGAGGAGCCGCCCGAGGCTGCCAGGGGAACCCTCCAGGCCTACGTCTCGCGGCTCCGGAGCGCACTCGGCGCCGAGCGGATCGAGGGCCGGGCGCCGGGCTACCTGTTCCGCATCGATCCCGAGGAGCTGGACGCGACCCGGTTCGAGTCGCTGCTGAAGGACGCGCACGGCGCGGACTCGCAGCCGAGGGTCGTGCTCGATCTGCTCGATGAGGCACTCGAGCTCTGGCGCGGCCCCGCACTGGCAGACCTCGCCGCCGAGCCCTCACTGCAAGGTGAGATCGCGCGCCTGGAGGAGCTGCACATCTCCGCGACCGAGGAGCAGATCTCGGCCCGGCTCGATCTCGGCGAGCACGCGGAGGTCGTCGCCGAGTTGGAGGCGGCGACGATGGCCCACCCGCTGCGGGAGCGGCTCTGGTCCCAGCTCGTGCTGGCGCTCTACCGCTCGGGCCGCCAGGCCGAGGCCCTGGCCGCATTCGACCGCGCGCGCGAGCTACTCGCGGACGAGCTCGGGATCGACCCGTCGCGTGAGCTCCAGGACCTGCACCAGCAGGTGCTCCGCCAGGACGAGTCGCTAAAGCTCCGGGGCGAGTCGCTGCGCGGGTACCGGCTCCTCGAGAAGGTCGGCGAGGGTGCGTTCGGCGTGGTGTACCGGGCGATCCAGCCGCAGGTCGAACGCGAGGTCGCGGTGAAGTCGATCCACGCGGAGCTCGCGAACCAGCCCGACTTCGTACGGCGGTTCGAACGCGAGGCACAGCTCGTCGCTCGGCTCGAGCACCCCCAGGTCGTCCCCCTGTACGACTACTGGCGCGAGCCCGACGCCGCCTACCTGATCATGCGGTACCTGCGCGGAGGAAGCCTCGAGGACCTGCTCGAGGACGGGCCGCTCGAGCTCGAGCGCGCGGCATCGGTCCTGGACCAGATGAGCGCGGCGCTCGCGGCGGCGCACCGCTTGGGCGTGGTGCACCGAGACGTGAAGCCCGGCAACGTGCTTCTGGACGAGGAGGGCAACGCGTACCTGTCCGACTTCGGCATCGCGCTCGAGACCGGCGCTCCCGAGCAGACCGCCGGGACGATGATCCGCGGGACCCCCGCGTACCTGTCACCCGAGCAGATCAGGCTCGAGCAGACGACGCCGCGCTCGGACATCTATGCGCTCGGCATCGTGCTGTACGAGATGCTCACCGCCAAGCACCCCTTCCCCGGCACCTCGCTTAACGTGTTGCTCGACCAGCACCTGCACCACCCGATCCCCTCGGTCCGAGACACGCGACCGGAGATCCCACCCGCGGTCGACGCGGCCATCGGGCGTGCCACCGCGAAGGATCCCGAGGCGCGGTTCCCCGATGTGATGGAGCTCGCAGCGGCGTTCCGGGCCGCGGCCGAGGGCACGGGTAAGCGCGTCGTTCCCGCCGAAGAGATCCGCAACCCGTACAAGGGGCTCCGGGCGTTCCTGGAGGCCGACAGCACGGACTTCTTCGGGCGCGAGGTGCTCACGCGTCGACTCATAGAGCGGATCGCCGAGACCGGCGCGCCGAGGTTCCTGTGCGCCGTCGGGCCTTCCGGATCGGGCAAGTCCTCGGTCGTGCGTGCGGGCCTGGTCCCCGCGATCCGCCGCGGGGTGATCCCCGGCTCCGATCGCTGGTACGTGATCGAGTTGCTCCCGGGTGCCCACCCGATGCGCGAGCTCGAGACGGCGCTCCTCGGAGTGTCGGTGGAACCCCCGCCCTCGCTGCTGGAGGACCTCGAACGCGACGAGTTCGGGCTGGCGCGAGCCGTGGACCGGCTCCTGCCGGACCCGGAGGCGGAGCTGCTGATCGTCATCGACCAGCTCGAGGAGATCTTCACGATGGTGCAGGACGAGGCCGAGCGCGTCCACGTGCTCGAGAGCATCCGCGCCGCCACCGCCGACCCCGCGAGCCGCATCCGCGTCGTCGCGACCCTCCGAGCCGACTTCTACGACCAGCCGTTGTCGGTCCGCGGCTTCGGCGACCTGCTCGCCGCCCGCAACGAGGCGATCACGCCGATGTCGCCCGAGGAGCTCGAGCGCGCGATCGTGGGTCCCGCCGAGCGCGTCGGCCTGGACATCGAACCGGGCCTCGTCGCGTCGATGGTCGCCGACGTCGTCGACCGGCCGGGCGCGCTCCCGCTGCTGCAGTACGCGCTCACCGAGCTCGCCGATCGCAAGGACGTCGGGTCGCTCACTCTGAACGCCTACCGCCGGATCGGCGGCGTGTCCGGCGCCCTCGCCCGTCGCGCCGAGCACCTGTACGACGCCCTGGACGAGG
>DATEDE010000071.1:0-3788 GCA_035286545.1 Actinomycetota bacterium
GACTCTGGATCAGTTAGTCCTAGTTCGAATCTAGGCGGGCCAGCGACTCCAGGAAGGACTCGGCAGCGCTACCGAGCTCAGGGACGCGGGTCGAGGGTCACCGGCGGCAACGGCACCTGCGTGAAGTCGAACTCCCTGAGCAGGTTGCCGAGTACCGGCACCTCTTCGCGTACGGTCGGTCGAGAGTCGGGGCGGCTGAGCGTGGCTGGGTCCAGTCGTTCCTTGGACAGGAACAGATCCTCGATGAGCCTCAGGTAGGCGTCGAATGTCAACGTCTGTTGGTCGATCGTCCCCGCCTTTGCCCAGGGACTGATCATCAGGCCGGGAACGCGGATCCCGTAGCCGTTCGCGTCCACCCGTGGCGGCTCCACGTGGTCGTAGAAGCCGCCCCAGTCGTCCCATGTGAGGAAGACGGCCGTGCTCTCCCACTCTGGACCCTGCATCAGGGCGTTGATGACGTTGGTCACGTGCCGCTGGCCCTTCCAGACCGGCTCGCCCGCGCCAGGGTGCTCGCCTACACCCGAGTAGGGCATGACCCACGACACCGACGGCAGCGTGCCCTCGGCGGCAGCCGCGTAGAACTCGGAGTGGCCCATGATCCGGTCTAGCTGACCCGTCTCTCGCAGGGTCGTGAACCACGGCAGCGGGTTCTGCTGCGCGACGGTCCGCTGCTCTCCCTTCGGGCCGCACGGTTCGAAGATGCAGGTGTCGTCGCCGATGTAGTAGCCCCATGAGATACCGTTCTCGTGCAGGAGGTACGTGATGTCGGTCCACGCCCAGATCGGCACGTCCTGACCCGAGCGCTGGATCTGCGCCTCCTCCGCAAGCTCCAGGTTGGACGAGCACGACATCGGGTCGTTCGCGTTCGCGCACCGCGCCGCCCACGCCGACACCAGGAACAGGTGGGCCGGGAGCGTCCACGAGTCCGCGGGCGCGAACATGTGGTCCTGGAGCACGAACTCCTTCGCGTAACGCCAGTAGTTCGGGATCGTCGCCTTGGTGTGGTAACTCATCACGTCCGGCTGACCCTCGGGGCCGAGGTAGCTCCTGCAGTCTGGGTCCCCCCGGTGATCCGCGCAGTAGATGGGGCTGTCAACCACCGCCTGGATGAACCCGTCCATCCGGCCGCCGTTCACGTCGACCTGCGAATGTCGCTGCGCGTGAGGACCGCCTTCCTGCAGCTGTTCGCGCGTGTGGTACGGCGGGACGCACTCGTCGAGGATCGGGTCCTGCGCGCAGCTCGTCGGGCGCCCGTCGCGCATCGGGATGCCCTCGGCGCCGGGGAACGTGCCGAAGTAGTGATCGAACGACCGGTTCTCCTGCACGATGAACACCAGGTGCTCGATCCGCTGCCGCGCGCGCTCGAGCTTGGTCGGGGCCGAGGCAGGCGCCGAGGGATCGGGTCGGTCGCCCGGAGCGCGGGTCGATGCTCCGATGCACGCTGCCAGGAGCACCGCAAGGACGGTGGGCGCGATCGTCAACGTCCGGGAGCGCCGGGTGGGCATGGGCCCGCGAGCCTACCAATCGCGCCGCCGCGGGTCGGCGGCCCGATCGGGCTCAGGGGCGACCGGCGCCTGGATCCAGGATCACGGGCTCGAGCGGTTCCTGCGCGAAGTCGAACTCCTTCAGCAGGTTGCCCAGGATCACGATCTCCTCGCGCACGGTCGGGCGCGAGTCGGGTCGGCTCATGGTCGCGGGATCGAGGCGCTGACCACCGAGGAACAGATCCTCGATCAGGCGCAGGTAGGCATCGAAGGAGAGCGTCTGGGAGTCGATCCTGCCCGCTTTCGCCCATGGGCTGATCATGAGTCCCGGCACTCGGATCCCATACCCGTTGAGGTCGACCCGCGGCGGAACGACGTGGTCGTAGAACCCGCCCCAGTCGTCCCAGGTGATGAAGATGGCTGTGCTCTCCCAGTCGGGTCCCCGCATCGCCGCGTTCACGACCCGCGTGACGTGTCGCATCCCCTTCCAGACGGGCTCCCCGTTGGATGGATGTTCGCCCACCCCCGAATAGGGCATCACCCACGACACCGACGGTAGGTCTCCGTCCGCCGCGGCCTCGAAGAACTCGGAATGCCCTCGGATGTTGCGCACCTGGTGGCCCTGGCGGATCGTCGTGAACCAAGGCAGGGGGTTCTGGTTAGGCACGGTCCGCTGCAGCGTTCGGTCCCTCGGGCACGGGTCGTAGAAACAGGTGTCGTCGCCGACGTAGTACGCCCAGCTGACCGCTTGCTCGTGCAGGAGGTACGTGACGTCCGTCCAAGCCCAGAGCGGAACGTCCTTCCTGGAGCGCTGGATCGCCGACTCCTCGTACAGGTCGAGGTTCGAGGTGCAGCTCATCGGGTCGAGTGGATCCTCGCAGCGAGCCGCCCATGCCGAGATCAGGTACAGGTGCGCCGGCACCGTCCACGAATCCGCCGGCGCGAACATGTGGTCCTGCAGGACGAACCGCTTCGCGTACGTCCAGTAGTTCGGGATCTCGCGTTCGGTCATGTAGCTCATGACGTCCGGCTGACCCTGGGGCCCGAGGTAGGTCGCGCAGGCCGGGTCCTCGCGATCCTCGACGCACTGCTGAGGACCCTGCAACGCCGCCCGGATGAAGCCGTCCATCCTGCCGCCGTTCACGTCGGTCTCCGAGTGCCGCTGGTCGTGCGGGCCACCCTCCTGGAGCTGGCTGTCGGTGTGGTAGGGCGGCACGCATCGCCCCTGGACCGGATCGGGCACGCACACCGTCGGTCGCCCGTCGCGCATGGGGATGCCCTCGGCGCCGGGGAACGTGCCGAAGTAGTGATCGAACGACCGGTTCTCCTGCACGATGAAGATCACGTGCTCGATCTGCTCGCGGGCCCGCTCGAGCTTGGTCAGGTCCGCGCCCGGCGATAGGGCTGGCGAGGGTCCCCGAGGCGTTGGGCTCGGAGTCATAGACGTCGTGGGAGCGGAGCCGGTCGCGCGTGAGGCGGTCGTGCATGCAGCCGCCAGGAGCAAGGCGAGTGCCAACAGTCGTGGGAGCGGTCGAGCGGGGGGCATCGGTCGGCGAGCCTACCAAGGGACACCTCCGGCGCCGCCGCTAGGATGGGGCCGTCCCTCGAACCCAGGAGCCCGCCCGTGCCGACGAAGACACCCGTCACGCTGATCCCCGGAGACGGGATCGGCCCCGAATGCGTCGAGGCCGCGCGCCGCATCATCGAGGCCGCCGGCGTCCCGCTCCAGTGGGAGATCGCCGAGGCCGGCGCCGAGGTCTTCAAGAAGGGCCTCCCCTCGGGCGTACCCGCGGAGACGATGGACTCGATCGCGCGGACCCGCGTCGCGCTGAAGGGCCCGCTGGAGACGCCCGTAGGCTTCGGCGAGAAGAGCGCGAACGTCACGCTCCGCAAGCTCTACGAGACCTACGCGAACGTGCGCCCGGTCCGCGAGATGCCCGGCGTTACAACCCCGTACAGCGGGCGAGGCATCGACCTGGTGATGGTCCGGGAGAACGTCGAGGACCTGTATGCCGGGATCGAGTACATGCAGACCCCCGGCGTCGCGCAGGCGCTCAAGCTGATCAGCGATAAGGGCTGCGAGAAGATCGCGCGGTTCGCGTTCGAGTACGCCCGTAGCGAGGGGCGGACGAAGGTCGCGTGCGCTACGAAGGCCAACATCATGAAGCTCTCCGAGGGGACGCTGAAGCGCGTGTTCGAGCGCGTGGCGCCCGACTACCCGGAGATCGAGCCCTGGCACGTGATCGTTGACAACGCGGCGCACCAACTCGTGAAGCGCCCCGAGCAGTTCGAGGTCATCGTCAC